>JAQTOL010000138.1 GCA_028748945.1 Paludibacter sp. | reverse complement strand
ATACTTCCGGGCTTCGTAGCTGGCAGCTGCAACGACACCCCGTGGACCCGCATAGCCTACTGCCAGAGGTTTTCCTCTGAAATCAGGATTATCCCGTTGTTCGATGGAAGCAAAAAAGGCATCCATTTCGATATGTATGATTTTGCGCGTTTCCAAATTGATGACTGTTGAAGATGTATAAACATAAAATGTTTATTTCAGCATAACCGGAATCAGATAAGCCGACACGATATGACAGGCCAAACCAAGCAAAACAAACACATGGAATATCGAATGAACAAACTCGTGTTTTGCCAACGCGTAAAAGAATGACCCTATAATATAAAACACACCGCCTGCAGCCATCCAATACAATGCGTCAAGGCAATTGTTCGCCAGGCAAACATCTATTAATGGTTTGATGGCAATCAGTACACACATGCCCATCAACACATACGAAGCCGTTTTGAAATGGTTATTTGCTTTTAATTCCCGAAAATTAAATCCGATACCGACAATTGCAATCAGCCAGATCAATCCAAAAAGGCCCCAGCCCCACAGCCCTTTAGTTCTCAACAAGATCAGGGTAAAGGGAGAATATGTGGCAGCGATCAACACGTAAATACTCCCGTGATCGAAATGACGCAAGAGCGCTTTTAGTTTCGGCTTCTGAACATAATGGTAAATTGTGGACGACAACATACAAGCCACCATACCGAGCCCGAATACAGCATATGCCACAATAGCCCAGCCGTTATCGGCTTCAATGGCCCTGCGTAATAATACCACGGTTGCTACTACGGCTATCAATACTCCGAATGCATGAGTCAGGTAATTCGCCTTTTCTTCACGCGCACTATAGAATTTTTTATTATCCATGATTATTAACTAATTTTATTCGGTATGTTACACTCCACGCTCCATTTCCTGCATTGCCCGGATGGTTTCTTCCATTAATTTTTCCAAATCCCAACCGAGCATTTCGGCTCCCTGCTGAATAATATCCCGGGAACATCCTGCCGCAAATTTCCGGTCTTTAAACTTTTTCCTGACCGACGAAACATTCATATCCAACGTGCTCTTACTGGGACGCATCAGTGCTGTCGCTCCAATCAACCCGGTCAGCTCATCCACGGCATAAAGTACCCGCTCCATTTCATGTTCGGGTTTTACATCCACCCCGTGCCCATAGCAATGTGAAACAACGGCCCGTTCAATTTCCGGATCGACATTTTCTTCTTCAAAAATTTCCTGCACTTTGATACAATGTTCTTCCGGATACATCTCGTAATCCAGATCGTGAAGCAGACCCACCAATCCCCAGAATTCTTCTTCGGTACCGTATCCCAATGTGCGGGCAAAATAGCGCATCGCCGCTTCCACAGTTTCACCGTGTTGCAGGTGAAACGGTTCCTTATTGTATTTTTTCAACAGCTCGATGGCACGCTCCCGGGTCAGCAAGGGTTGTATTCTTCCGGCATTATTTTCCGGTAAATGTTGTATTCTCATTGGATTGTATGATTAATATTTATCTAATTCTGCAGGATATTTTAAATAGAAATTTAATAAACCCCTCCGCTGCGCTCGTCCCCTTTTCCAAAGGGGACATCCTTGAAGTTTGAGATTTATTTCAAAACAATAAAATTTATACTGTTTCAAGTGTCATCAATTATTCTTTATTAATCAAACCGACTAATCAGATGATTTTCCCTTTTTTGAAAGGAAGCCCCCGAAGGGGAAAGGGATTCTTGAATTTCTTCTTTATTCAACAACAAAACCCGAAGGGAATGTTAATAACTTGTATTGAATGGTTTTAGCCAGCCGGTAATCACCCAACGCATTGGGATGCAGCCGATCCATGTCTTTGTCATGAAAGTATTGCACTTGTGCATCGGCCAGCGGAAAAAGACCGCTTGTGGAATAAAGATCGATCAGCGGAACCGCCCAATAAGAAGCTGCCTGCTTCAATGCATCAATATAGGCATCGATATACAATCCCTGACCGTTCGAATAATTCTCGTCCGGTTGTACATTTGTATCGCGAAACTTTGCAAAACCCCTGTGGATAGGTGTCATTATAATAATCTGTTGTTGCGGGTAATTGTTTTTCAGGTACGACATTACTTTATTTATGCGTCCACAAAACGTCGTGTCATTCAGAATAGGAGTCCGGTATTTACGCGTCACTTCATTTCCATTAAAATTGGTTTGTTTCGTCGTTTCACTGAAAAACCTGCCCATCGGAATGCTGTGGTTATAGTCGTTCGTACCTGCAAAAATCAATATCGCATCAACCTCCGTTCCCTTTTCTTCATGCAACTTCAGAGCCTGTCTGTAAATACCATCCCATTGATCTCCGTTAATGCCATATACAAAGGGTTGTATCCCCAGCAATTCGCTCAGATACTCCCAGTAAATACAGGTTGTTCCCGTACGGCGCTTATCGGTCATCGAATCGCCCAGAAAAGCCACCCGTTTACCCTGCCACTGTGTGTCTGGTGTTTTCTCATTGTCCGCTAACTTTACTTTCGGAACAGCCGCAGCCACAGACTGTTGAGCATATATATTAAAACTAACCGTCAACAAAAGGATGCCGGCACCTGCTATTATTCGTTTCATATCATGATGTATTAATGGTTATGCAAAAATAGTTTTTTTTCAACAGGCAGACAAATGCCATTTCAGGTTATTATGGAGTATTTTCTTTTTCTGCTTAATACATTCTCTGATTTTTCTCCGGAGGATATCCCGATTGCTATTCGGGGGTTCCCAACTACCAGACATGAAGTACACTACAGCAAATCCTAATTATTATTATTCTCAAAAACAATAAGCTGTTCAAACTGTTTATTATCCCGATATCGGTTAAATCATTTAAATCACTCTTTTATGAAAAAAATAATTATATCATTCGAAAATATATTTCCCGGCAATTTGAAGTTTGCCAAGTTTGGAAATCATTATTTGTTGAAACAGTCAGTTTATTTCGTTTTGTTTTTATTCTGTTTTAATTTAAACGCCCTTTCGCAAACAACTGAAAAAACGGATACGATTAAAGTTGGAAGCCAGGTGCCTTCCTTTTCACTGAAAGATCAGAACGGTCATGAATTTGATATCAACTCGGTTAAAGGCAAACACAATCTGGTGATTTATTTCTACCCGAAAGATGAAACCCCCGGTTGCACGAAGGAAGCTTGCACTTTCCGCGATCAGTTTGAGGTTTTCAAAAAGGAAGATGCCGTGATAATCGGAATCAGTGGTCAGTCGGTTGCAAGTCATTTGGAGTTTGCCAATAAATACCATCTGAATTTCACGCTTTTAAGCGACGAAGGCAATAAGGTGCGTAAATTATTCGGTGTTCCCGGCAGTATTTTAGGCATGCCCGGACGTGTTACCTATGTTGTAAACAAAGAAGGAAAGGTAGTACTTGTCTTTAACTCCCAGTTCGATGCAGAAAAACACATTGAAGAAGCCATGAAGGTTCTGAAAAATATGAATTGAGAATTCAATTCGCAGGTGGAAGGTAGTCAGGTGAATTTGCGGGTATTAATTCAGCAAATCCGTCTTATCCGAACATAGTATTCTCCCGATAGATTTCGGAAGAATGTGAGTCGGACTGAAAGTTAAAGGAGGGATTATTGATAACGTCAAAGGGGATGTATTTTTTTTTCTCCCTTGTTGTAGATTTATTTTCCAGTATATCTTTCAGTTTTTTGTTCATTAATTCAAATTTCCGGGTAGTATCTTCATAGATTTTCTTTCCATACATTCCCCCAAAAATACCTCTCCAATATTCCCCCTGAATAAGTTTAACGCTATCATTCCCAATGGACTCAATTCTGTAATAATGTTTGGCCCGAAAAATAAAACCGACCGATCCACCCCACGATAAGAATCTATTTGGTTCGTTATCCAGTATATACGCTGAAAATGTACCGTCTTGTAAGTCCGTCTTTTTGTAAGTAACTTTTATTTGGGTTCCCTTCGCCGGTTTTCCTTCTATCTTTTTCAGATAGGGATGCCAATTGGGATAGTTAGCAAAATCAGTCAGCATATTCCAGACTTTAGCAGGAGTCGATTGAATGGTAATCTCCGTAACTACTTCATGCTTGTTGGAAACTGTTTGAGATTGGATGGGCATGGAAATAAACAATAAAAATACACTCAGGATTTTCAGAAATAATTTCAACTGCAGTTTATCAATAATATACTGTACATTCATGGTTTGTTTAAAGACCTGATTGCGTTTATTGTCACGTGTCATTCTTCAATATTATTGATATTACTATTCTTTTTTCGTCCAGGATATACAGTTTAATGCACCTCCTTTAGCGATAATGCTGTTCATCTCAATTTTCCGGGTGCGGTCTTTATAACCGGGAAAATATTTTCTGATTTCCGCCTCCAGGGCTTCATCATCCTTATCGATACCAAGGGAAGGCAGCAGAATGAAATCCTGTGTTTGTAAGAAATTGATATAGGCAAACTTCGCGTTAATCATTTCAGGATAATCTATGTTTAAAAATTCATATTTCAAATGATTCTTTTTTAAGGAACCCAACAGGGATTCTATAAACCCGACTTCGAAAAGATCTTTACGCGTATTATAATAGCCCTGTAAAAGGACTGTTTCATTATCGATAAACCGAACCATGCCGTCAGCATGTCCATACCTCTCGCCCCGATCCCAGGGAATTAATACTATTTTCTCAACTTCAAACAGTTCCTTCAGTTTATTCAACAATTCTTCTTTATTATAGGTCTGTCTGTTTTCAAGAATAATTTTGTCAGTCATAATTATGCAGTTATCCGATTTGACAACATTACCACCATCGAGAATAATATCCGAATTAATAGTTTTCAATTTAAGACCGGCGCAAATACTCACCGGATCCGATTTTATAGCTTCATACTTTTGAAGGTAGTCCGGATAAAATGTATATTGAATGAATTTATGCTCACTAACCTGTACAGGCATATAATCTCTAGCCCATATATCTTTTGTACAAGGCAAAAAGCGGCAATCGGCACCCAACATTTCGAGTGTGCTGTAAATCTTACCGGCAATTTCGGGAAACTGTTCTTTTAGCTTTTCCGAAAAATAAACCGTGTTTGTTTCTTTGTCTGTAATCATAATTTAATATTTTAATAGTAGATCCGGGAATCCTCTTATTTCGTTTGAATTTTTAAGTTCGATTCTTTTTTACTCTTATTTTGTAATACAAAAAGGGAAGTCCCCGGTTTGTCGGGTGAAATGTTCCTTCCCCGCTGTTTTAAAACAACAGCATTTCTTCCAGTTCGGGATACATTACTTTAGTCTGTATTTCGGGGTAATCACGATTCATGCGGGCATTATTGGCCGTTCGCGAAATTGTGAAGGCTGTCATTTTCGATTCGGGAAAAGGTTTTATCAGACTCTTAATATCCTCCTTTTTCAGTCCGGGATCAATCCATTTCATTCGATCATCATCCGAAAGTATCAGCGGCATACGTTTTTTGAGATTATGAATCTTTTCCATCATTGGGTTAGCCGGGGTGGTTACAATGCTGAATGTATTATATATCTCTCCTGTTTCAGGGTTTACCCAATGATCATAAAGAGCACCGAGCGAAAAGTAATCCTGTTCGGCCAATTGAATATAATAGGGATATTTCATACCTTTAAATTCCCTCCACTCGTAGAATCCGCTCACGGGAAACAAACAACGTTGTGTGGCAATGCTTTTACGGTACGAAGGTTTTTCAAAAGCCGTCTCCCCTACTGCATTCAGTGTTTTACTGCGGATATCAAAGGCAGTTTGCGCATCCTTTACCCACGATGGTATCAGACCCCATTCATATAAAAACAGACCATCTTCCTTTACAACAGCTAAAGCAGGTTGTGAGAAACCGCTCACTAAATAATGATATGGCAATTCGGGGATTTTTTCCCCTTTCTTTTTTACAGGTGGCAGACCGGCATAATATTCTTCTGCTGTAATCAGTTTTCCCTGACGGACTAAGGCAACTGTGAAACACATATATTCTGTTTTTTGTTTTAAATGAAACAGCCGGTACTTTATGAAAGTTCATAAAATGACCTGATATAATTTTCATTATTGCTTTTGATGAAGATGAAAGACCTGTTTGCCGTGAATTACTCCTTCCGCTTAGACCCTGATTCCCAGCCATCAGACCTAAGCACTGAGAAGATCAAAAACAGGTTATAATTGAGCAATTCAGGATAAATTCTGTATAACTCATTATCAACACAGAATCAATTACCAAGCTATTGAAACCCTTATTTATTTCTACTTTGACAGATTTAAAATATAAATTATAATTTGTCAAAGACGATGGTATATTACATCCCCACAATTTATCCCGTCCGCGATAGCTATCGGGATATCGGGAGCAGCTTTGGGCGACAAACAGAATATGTCCTTATTGCAGGTAAATACCCTCTCCCTAATTCCCGGTATAATTCGGAAGAAACCTTGGGGAGATAAGCTAATAGCTGCTTCCAACTCACATCCTGACCAGTTTACCGGACAGTTGGGTCTTTCCATTAAGTTTTACCTGATAGATAAATACTCCGGCAGGATATTCCGTTGCATTTATTTTCAGAGGAATTACGTGTATACCTTCTCCCGGAGTATCTTTGTATTGCAATACCAGTTTCCCCAATACATCGTAAATCAGGATTTCAACATTAGCTCCCGGAGGTAGCAAGCATTTGAAATTCACTTCATCGACAAAAGGATTCGGATAAGTGAGCACTTCAAATCCCGGTGTTTCTGAATTCGGCAAAGCTGCAAAGATATCATTAATCGGTTGTATCTGACCATCCATCCACGTAATGCGGTCTCTCAGCCAGTTTTTCAGGTAAGTTAACTCATTTTCGTACGTGCCACCCACATAATTATTGGGCCATACATAAGAATTGAGTACATTCCATCGCTGAAAATTTCGCTTCTGGGCACTGCTCAGATCGTAAGCGCACGAATCGATCAGATTATTCAGGTAAGTGGTATTGATAAAACTTTCCTTCATGACGTTCCAGCGACGTTTCAGGTATGAATTAAAGACCGGGTCGAGCCGGAACTTTTGCCACCAGAAAGGCATGGCATAGCCATCACCGTTGCCCATTCCATCAATAACCCAACCCGAAGTATTTCCTGCCGAAAAAAAGTCGGCGTTCCCGAAGCATATATTATAATCCCAATAGGGACCCATCGTCAGTTTACCGCCTTTACTGTCTCTGTCCTTATACATAAAGGTGCTGATTCGGTAACCGTCCAGATTATGCGATAGCTCGGTGATAATATAGTAATCGACGAATGAATTCATATCGATCCAGGAATAATAACCCCGATCTGGATCTCTGTAATTACTGCTATAAAGGACATTCTCGAAACCGGTGATATAATTTTTGATATAATCATGTTGAACCGGAGTGAGTTCCGATCCATCCGGATCGACATGCAGGAAATATTCTTTTTGCTTTAATGTGGTCTGTGCCAGATAGGGTGAAATCCAGTAATCTTTTCCATCCACATCAGTTGTCTCCGGACGATCGAGTTTCATGATATAACCACCGGTCAGGGCATCGCCAACAGAATCAGTAGGGCTAAGTTTCGAAAGATTCAGCCGGTTCTTATCAATCTTTATTTTTTCAACCAACACATATACGCCTGTATAGGATCCGTTGATATATAATTCAAAAAAACGGGTTTTGGGTGACCATCTGCCTGTACGGTTACCTAAATTATAGGCAAGGACATTACGCATTAATGTTTTATCGGAATAAGGACCGTGAAAAACCCAGTCATTCTCTTTACCCAGTCCCAGCAGTTTTACATTCAGGTTCGAAGCATCTGCGTTCCGGGTTTCTACCGAATAGCTTTTTTTAGGATATCCGGCCGAAGTATTGCCACGAATCTCGATTCCTACCTTTCCATTGTATTCAAAAGTAGTATCGTTGATATTGTTTAAACCCGTAGCA
>JAQTOL010000137.1 GCA_028748945.1 Paludibacter sp. | reverse complement strand
GGTGGATGAATTTGCACAACTGGCCAATACCGGACGAACACTATTCTTCCGGAAAATCAAATATTTAACAGGTTATACACCCAATGATTTTATTCGGATACGACGGATGAAAAAAGCAGCCGAACTTTTGAAGACATACAAATACAATGTTTCCGAAGTTTCCTATATGGTTGGTATTAACGATCCTTTCTATTTTAGTAAATGCTTCAAGGCACAATTTGGTTGTTCACCATCACGTTATATAAACTCCTGAATTTGAAATGATTTAAATGAATAATAAAATTGAAATTAAAATGTAAATTTTCTATTTTTCACCCGATAAGTAAATGGTTCGCAGCGATTATCAGACGCTACGAACCATTTTTTATTTCTCTATATTATTTTAGCATGAAATAAATCGATGTATATGTAACATCTTGAATAGAAGCCATACATGATAGTTGTGTCAATTTAAAGTATAAAATTCTATATAATAGCATAAAAATCCATTGTTGATATTCGTACAATTTTCTTCTTTTGCATAGTAAATGATTGTACAAAAGTATAAATGAATCATTTGCCTGTAAACTTAAGAAAATGTAACTAATCAATTATTATTCAAATTTTAAATCTATTTATTTTATGAAAAAAAAATTACAATTATTATTCGTTTTTGTAGCATTATTCTCCGTAGGAGTCTCAATGACTTTTGGACGGCAGAATGCTAGTTCAACATTAGTTCCAACTTATTTTGTGAATGAAAGTTTTACAGCAGCAACAACTTATCCAACGGGCTGGAGTGCAGGAACTGCTTTGTATGCTGCTAGCGCAGGCGTATCATGGACTAGCCCTGCCACAGATCAACTCAATGTTGCCGGTTCAGGTTCAGGAAATAGAGGTTATACCATTAATTATACTACAAGTGGAAGTGAAACGAATGTTTATGTTAGCTTTGATTGGAGTATAACTTCACAGGTAGTTGGCCAAAAGAATTCAATTGGGTTAATTCTTCATGGAAGTGGTGCTACAACTGCAGATCCAAAAAATATATTGGGATTGTATAACTGTGGTAGCGGTGGATTCTTTTATTGCTGGAATTTAGAAAAAGATTCTGCAACTTATCTTACAGGAGGAACTTTCAATAGGGCTTCTGCTGTAAATGTAGCAGGTACAAGTACAAGAAATGCAGGTTCAAATACAAATTTTGCACTTGCGACTTCCACCTGGTACAATATTAAAGCAAAATTAAACTTCACAACACACGTAATTGACAGTTTGATAATAACAAAAAAATCTGATAACTCAAAGGCAGTGTTTGTGAATTTATCTTTCATTAATTCAACAGCAAATGATATTGCCGAAATCAGCTGTTTTGCTACAAAATCAAGTAATGCCGGAAATGGTGGAAACTCAGGATTTAATTATTCAATTGATAATTTTCAAACATACAAACTTATTGATGCTGCAACTTCAACTGTAACAATTAATTATTTAGATCCTTCGGATATTGCATTTAAAACTGCTAATATTATTACAAATCAAACTGTAGGATCAACTTATACAGTACTTTCATCTGATAAAGCGACTTACACAGATGGTTCATTCTATTATATTTATGACGCTGCAAGTACAATTTCTGATAATGTTGTGGTTGCTGCAGATGGAAGCTCAGCTATTAATCTGAAGTTTAAAAAAGTAGCTGTATCAGCTGGTACATATACCTGGACGGGTTTTATAAATAGTAATTTGAATGATGCAGATGCTAACTTTACTACCGATGGTACTAATAATTTGGCTTACCAAAAAAATAATCCGTTATTGTTCTCTTCAACTGCTACCAATAAAGTTGTAGTTGTAAATCAAAATATAGATTTTGGTACGGGAAATATCAATATAACTTCAGATGGTTATAGCTTCAGTGGTTCAGGAATAATTTCCGGCACTGGATCGTTAAATATTAATCTTCCAGAAACGAGCACTGTTTCATTAGGGGTTATAAACAATATGACCGGATCTACGCAAATTGCAGGAGGATTAGTTACTGTTATAAAAGCCAATACTTTAGGCTCAAGCCTCATTTTTAACGGGCCTTCAACTTTAACATCTGATTATGCAATACCAGCTGCAACTTTTAATGCTTCTTCACAGATTCAATCTGCTGCTCCAACATCTATAGCCGGCATATCATCTGTTGCAGGTGCAAAAGCATCTATTTCATCAAGTTTCGTTACATTGAACTCTGCATATGCATTTAGTATTGCTCCTACGGGTACTTTTGCGGGAGAATTAGAATTAAATGGAACCGGCACAGACACCAAATTTGGTTTGACTGCTGTCGCAGCAGATTATCTTGCAAATGCAAAAGTTACTCTTAAAGGCACAGCCTATCTTTTTGTTGATGCAGCACAAACAGCAGCAACAACAATTAATATTGGGACATTGTCGGGTGAAAGTGGAGCACGTTTGGGATGGGGAAAAACAGCAACAGCTGCGAATGATATTACCTGGAGTGTTGGTGGATTAAATGAAAATTGTACATACGCAGGAACAATTACTAATATCGGTGGTTATCAGGGTTCTGGAAATTTCTATACAGGAAGTAAAACTAACTTTACAAAAGTTGGAACAGCTAAACTTATTTTTTCCGGAACTGCAAATACACATAATGGTAACTTCGCTGTAAATGCTGGTGAGTTGTCTGTAACAGGTGCTATCGGAAATGCTACTTCAAAGGATACAGTAGCTGTGGGTGCTAAACTATCAGGTACAGGAACTATTGGTGGCCCTACTGTTGTAAACGGAACCCTGGAAGGTCGTTTGAATTTTGGCAGTTCTTTGACATTAGCCGGTACTACTAACTTAACAGTTGATGGATTTAATGCAACTCAATACGATTCAATATCGGTGGCAGGAGCAGTTACTTACGGTGGAATCTTAAATGTAACTATAAATGCAGCGGCTCCGGCTTATGGAACATATTTAAAACTTATTAAAGCTTCTTCTGTACTTGGTACTTTTGGAACGGTTAATCTTCCGGCTGGTTATATATTTGATCATTCATCCGGTAACCTTGTATATGGTTTTTATACAAATATTGATCAGTTTGGGAATAGCAAATTGAGTATTTACCCAACTCTTACTCATAATTTGATAAACATTGTTGGTGCAAATTCTTCAACTATTGAATTAGTAAATCTAATCGGTCAAACCGTGAAAAATATTAATTCAACCAGTGACAAAACTATCATTAATATGAATGGCCTTTCAACAGGAACCTATTTTGTAAAAGTTCGTTTAAATGACGGCTCAGTGAAGGTTCAGAAAGTCCTTTATCAAAAATAAAATGAACTTTTAAAAAATAAGAAAATAGGTGTTTCGGTGACGGAACACCTATTTTGCTTATATTTGCATAAACTATTGAGGTATGAAGGAAATTCACAGTTTAAAACAATGGCATTTTTTCTTATTAATTTTGTTGTTTTGTTTGCCAATAAATTTTTCGGCACAACAAAACAAACAAAATCATCTGGCATCAAAACCTTTATTTCGTGATCCTGTTTACGATGGTGCGGCTGATCCGACCATCATTTGGAATAAAGAAGAAAAGAAGTGGTATCTGTTTTATACGAACCGCCGTGCCAATGTCGACAGTCTGGATGGAGTAAAATGGGTTCATGGGACCCGCATCGGTGTTGCAGAATCATCTGATGGTGGTGCAACATGGAAATACCGTGATACCTGCGATATTCAATACAGGTTAACCGATTATACGCACTGGGCACCCGAAGTGATCCGGTTTAAAAACCTTTATCACATGTTTCTGACTTATGTTCCGGGTGTTTTTTCGGATTGGAATCATCCACGGTGGATTGTGCACCTGACGAGTAAAGATTTACTCAAATGGAAATTTGAATCAAAATTAAAGTTAGCTTCCGAACGTTGTATCGATGCCTGTGTTTTTCAAATGCCCGATGGTAACTGGCGTATGTATTACAACAATGAGGTTGATCATAAATCAATTTATTATGCCGATAGTCCGGATCTTTATAAATGGACGGATAGTGGAAAAAAAGTAATCGGTGATCAGAGCGGCGAAGGTCCGAATGTCTTTCGATGGAAGGATAAATACTGGATGGTGGTTGATAACTGGAAAGGATTGGGAGTTTATTCTTCGGATGATCTTGTCAATTGGAAAAGACAGAAAAATAATATATTACAGGTTCCCGGAAAAGGAACTGACGATCAGGTAATCGGTGGACATGCGGATGTCGTTGTAAATGCTGACAAAGCATATATAATCTATTTCACGCATCCCGGACGGACACCTGAGAACAAAGGGAAAACAAATTACGAAACAAAACGAAGCTCCATTCAGATGGCAGAGCTTGAATATCGCGATGGGCAGATAGTATGTGATCGCGATAAACCGTTGTATTTAAATCTTAGGGCTCCTAAAGCTAAATAATTCACATTAATAATACTATAAATAAAATTTACAGTTATGAAAAAGCTAATCATGTTGGTTTTGGTTCTGGCATACGCATGGATACTTTCTGCGCAACAGACATTTTTTAAACCCGAAAAGATGGTTGAAACGGGAGTGTATTATTATCCCGAAGCATGGAATCCAAATCAGTGGGATCGGGACTTTAAGAAAATGTCCGAAATGGGTTTTGAATTCACTCACATGGCCGAATTTGCCTGGGCTCAACTTGAACCAAGCGAAGGGGTTTATGATTTCAAATGGTTGGATAAAGCATTGGAATTGGCTGCCAAAAATAATCTGAAAGTAATTCTCTGTACTCCATCGGCAACTCCACCGGTTTGGCTTGTCAGAAAATATCCTGAAGTATTGGTCGAAATGTCAACCGGACAAACCGGACAGCATGGAACGCGTGAACATTATTCATGGTCGAGTCCAAAATACCGTGAGCTGACTACCAAAGTGGTTGAAGCAATGGCCAAACATTATGCTAACGACCAGCGTGTTTGGGGTTGGCAAATTGATAATGAACCTTCGCATTACGGGGCATTAGATTACAGTAAGGCAGCACAGATAAGTTTCAGGGTCTGGCTGAAAAACAAATATAAGACGATTGAATCACTGAATAATGCCTGGGGAACTACTTTTTGGTCGGGTGTTTATTCCGGTTTTGAACAAATAGAACTTCCAAATGCAAATCGATTGTATTCCGGAATTGCAAGTCCCACTTCGTTGGTTGATATGAAACGATTCAATGCAGATGAATGTGCTTCATTTGTTTCGATGCAATACAACATATTGCATTCAATCATTTCCAAATCACAATTTGTGACGAGTAATTTTATGCATGGACATACCGACGTTGATCCCTGGCGCAATAAAGATATGGATTTTATTTCCTATACCATGTATCCGGTGGCCGGATATACAAAGGGAGTGGGAGATCAGGGTTTCCGCATGGGTGATCCCTGGCGGATTTCGTATGCAAATGATTTTTTCCGACCGGTTAACGGTATTACAGGTGTTATGGAACTTCAACCCGGTCAGGTAAATTGGGGAACTTACAATCCACAACCATATCCGGGTGTAATAAGAGCCTGGTTGTGGAATGCATTTGCCGGTGGGTTGGATTTTATTTGTTCATATCGTTTTCGTCAACCACTTTTTGGAGGTGAACAGTTTCATTACGGTATGGTGGGAACTGATGGTGTAACCGAATTGAGTGGAGGAATACAGTACAGTCAGTTTATGAAAGAAATTCGGGAATTGCGGAAAATATATGTTCCCAATGTTCCCATGCCGAAAGAATATGCAGCCCGGAAAACGGCACTTCTGTATAACGAAGACAATGTTTGGGAAACAAGCATCCAGCCACAAACATTTCAATGGAATGAAATTAATCATATAACTAAATATTATTCAGCTATTAAATCGCTAAGCTGTCCGGTGGATATTGTGGGTGAAGATCGCGATTTAAGTGCTTATCCGGTGGTTATTGCTCCTGCTTACCAAATGGTTGACAGAGTTTTGATTGCCAATTGGAAGAAATATGTGGAAAATGGAGGAAATCTGGTTCTGACATGCCGAACCGGATTGAAAGACCGCGACGGACATTTTTTTGAAGCTCCCTGGGCCGACGCTATCACCGGTCTGATTGGTGCAAAAATAGCTATGAACGACATGCTTGGTGCTGATATGAAAGCGAAAGTCGGGTTTAACGGTATTACTTACTTTTGGAAGACATGGGGGGATATGCTTGACCCGGAATCAGGTACAGAAACGTGGGCAACATATACCGATCAATTTTATGCCGGAAAAGCTTCCGTCGTTCATCGAAAACTTGGTAAAGGGACTGTGACATATATCGGTACCGATGCAGATGACAGTAAATTTGAAATTGCTGTTTTGAAAAAAGTATATGAAACCGCCGGAATAGGAGTGAAAGAATTACCCGAAGGTGTGATATTAAACTGGCGTGACGGTTTTTGGGTAGCCAATAATTATTCTTCTGAAAATGTCAATTTAGAAATTCCGGCAGACGCAAAACTAATTGTCGGAACAAGAGAATTAGTACCGGCCGGGGTGACTGTGTGGAAATAATTCGGTTATTATAATTATTGCATTGAATTACAATCTGTTCGGATTTTGTTCATTTTTAATAGCAATAATTCATTAAATCTTATGTTTTCATTTGTGTTATCGCAATCAAAATACTAATTTTGTGGAAAATTTGATAAAAGTGAGTAAATCATTTTAAGCAGGAATCATTCTGATTAAACAGATTAATTGTCTTTCATCAGTTATTTCAATCATCTTTTTTATATACAGAGTCTTAGAATACTTTACAATATAATTTCAAACTAAAACAAAAATCTATGTGGTTAATTGATTCCTCTATTGGGCGGAAGCTTATTATGAGTATCACGGGAGTTTTTCTCGTGTTGTTTTTGCTATTTCACAGTCTCATGAATATTGTGGTGATTATTTCACCGGAAGGGTATAATATGATTTGTGAATTTTTAGGAGCTAACTGGTATGCAATGATTGCAACAAGCATTTTGGCGGCTGGTTTTGTGATTCACATTTTGTATGCATTATTTTTGACTTTTCAGAATATGCGTGCTCGCGGGGCTGTAAAGTATGCCTTAAAGAAGAACCAAAAAGAGGTCGAGTGGACATCACAAAACATGTTCATACTCGGTACTATTGTTTTTGGATTTCTTGTATTGCACTTGTACAATTTTTGGTTCAAAATGCAATTTGTAGAATTGTCAGGACATGGTGATGTTTCAAAAGCTGCCGATGGAGCTTACTGGGTTTCTCAATTATTCAGCAGTTGGATTTATTGTGTAGTTTATATCGTTTGGCTTTCCGCCTTGTGGCTTCACTTAACGCACGGTGTTTGGAGTGCATTGCAATCTCTGGGTTTGAATAATAAAACATGGTTACCTCGTGTAAAAACAATTTCAAACATTATTTCCACTATTGTGATTTTGATGTTTATGTCAATTCCTATTTATTACTTACTTGGCTTCGGTTCTGGTATTTAAATGATAAATTGTAAATAATAAAATAGTAAAAAATATTATGGCAAAGAAAAAAGAAACTACCGAGGTAGAAGGAACTAAAATAGATGCCCGGATTCCGGAAGGACCGCTGGCCGAAAAATGGAGTAATTATAAAGACCATCAAAAACTGGTTAACCCATCAAATAAACGTCGTCTCGATATTATTGTGGTAGGAACAGGTTTGGCAGGAGCTTCTGCAGCAGCTTCCATGGCTGAGATGGGCTTCAATGTTTTGAATTTTTGTATACAGGATTCGCCTCGTCGTGCGCACTCTATTGCAGCGCAAGGTGGTATTAATGCAGCTAAAAATTATCCAAATGATGGTGACTCGGTTTACCGTCTTTTCTACGATACGATTAAGGGGGGTGATTACCGTGCCCGCGAAGCCAATGTATACCGTCTGGCCGAAGTGTCGAATGGAATTATTGACCAGT
>JAQTOL010000136.1 GCA_028748945.1 Paludibacter sp. | reverse complement strand
TCAACTGTCAATGCGCTTAATGCTGCCTATGAGGAAACTCCGAATGCGCTTAAATCGGTACTGAATTCTACATTCAGAGTTATTCCTTCTGTAGGTGCAATCAAAATAACTGGTCTGGCAGGGAATGAAAAAGTATTTCTATACGACATTACAGGCCGTCAACTTAAAGTAAATAATCCCAATATGATTCCTGTAAATACAGGTATTTACATCGTTAGGATTAATAACTATGTGACTAAGGTTATTGTCAGATAAAAAATAAAGTTGACTTAAATATAAAAGAGAGTGTTTATTGAAAACACTCTCTTTTTTTGCATTAATTTCTGATACTTTATCGAAACAAATAAACTGACTCTCTTAAAATTTAAAAATCCTTTTTTATTCGTATTTTCTTTCATTCTCTAATTTTAATTTAAGCCCTTAAAATAGAATCAAGAAAGGCCAACTCCACATTTTTGAATGGATTTTACACCACATTACAAAAATTGATGTCTACATTTGCAACCTGAAAAACTGAACAGTTTAATGGTTTAACAATTTCACCGGGAATCTAATAATATGAAAATATGAAACGCAAAATTATATTTATAGCTCTCTTTTTAGCAGGTACTTTTTTTACATTCGCCCAACGTACTACGGTTAATATTACCGAAAAAGTAGTTTCAGTTGCTTCATATACCGATAAGGAAGTAATTATTGACGGTCAATCAGACTTGCATTTAACTTCAACTTCAAATCTGTTAAACAATAGTATTATCAATTTAAACTCTGTTAACTCCTGGGTTTTCTTTGATAACGTCAGACCAGACGTTGTTATTAATTCTTTGTTGCAATATATTTATATCAACAACCAATCAGCCGTTCTAAAAACAAATGTTCGCGTTTCCATTTATAAACAGGGAACAGTTGTTATTCCTCAATCATCCTCCTATAAACCCATTACCGTCTTCACCGGTCAAAATTTCACCGGTGATTCAACAAAGTATTCACTTTTCTCTTTTAATAAAGGATTGGGGTCGACTTTCGAAAATCAAATCCGATCATTCAGATTAAAAAGAGGCTACATGGTTACCCTGGCAACAAACCCTGACGGGATGGGATATAGCCGTGTATACATTGCAGATAACACTGATTTAGTTGTTCCCGTAATGCCTGACTTACTCGACAAATCTATTTCGTTTATTCGTGTATTGGATTGGGAATGGGTTTCCAAAAAAGGCTGGTGCGGATATAACCCTACCGAATACGGATTAACGAAATCAACCTGGCGTTACGACTGGAGCGCATCAGGCAATACCGAATCCACTATAGAATACGTACCCATTCGTCAAAACGGAAGTTGGCCGGGTTGGTCCGAAATTAATGACAAACAATACGTTTCACATGTATTAGGTTTTAATGAACCCGATCATACCGAACAATCAAATTTAACTGTAGCTCAGGCTGTAGCTCAATGGCCGGATATGATCAGAACCGGATTAAGAGTCGGCTCTCCTGCCTGTACAAACTTTTCCTGGCTCTATCAGTTTATGGATAGCTGCAAAGCACATAACTACCGTGTCGATTATGTAGCTGTACATGCTTATTGGGGTGGAAAATCACCACAAAACTGGTACAACGATTTAAAATATATTCATGACAGAACCGGTCGTCCAATATGGATTACTGAATGGAATAATGGTGCAAACTGGACAACTGAAAGCTGGCCAACTTCTGACCATTCATTGTCAACTGCCAATGCTGCGAAACAACTTTCTGATATTAAAGCAATTTTAAATGTATTGGATACAGCCTCATTTATTGAAAGGTATTCTATTTATAATTGGGTTCAGGATTGTAGAGCCATGGTACTTAATGGAGTATTAACTCCGGCCGGACAGTATTATGCTGATGATAAATCGCCTATGGCTTTCAACAGAAACTATGAAGTAATCCCTGCTTTTAAATATGGCACTCCTTCACTTTCTATTTCAATTGTAGATACCAAGTTAAGTTTGAATATTTCAGATCCAAACGCTGAAAGTTTTAACGGATTTATTCTGGAGAAAAAAATAGACAATGGAGATTTTACAGAATTTTACAGATCAGAAAATTCAACTTCAAAGACTGCCCTTGATACCATTGACATCAATACAACCAGCAAAGTCAGATACCGGGTACGTACAATTTTAGCCGGTGGAACAATAACAAATTATTCAAATGAAATTGGCTGGGATGTTACCAGGGGAAATGATGTTCAGTATGGAAATCTGTCATTCTCGAATGTTGGTTGGAATACCGTGTTTTTCAAGAAAGGTTTCACAACTTCAAATTTGCCTGCTATCATTCTTGGTGCTCCAACTAATTATAATAGTTCGGTTTTACTAACGCCAAGAGCAAAATTGGTCAGTGCTTCATCACGTTTTAATTTACAACTGGCCCCCTGGGCCTACCAACATGTTGCTTCACTTACCAAAGATGAGACGGTGCCCTATTTCATAATAGGACCCGGAAGTTATAATTTTGGCGGTCTTAAGGCTTTAGCCGGAAAAACAACTTTTACAGCTTTGTGGAGAACCATAGCTTTCGACACTCCATTTGATACAATTCCTGTAGTTTTTGCTTCTCAGTTAAATCCTTTAACTGCCAATGCAACAACTGTTCGGGTCAGAAATGTTACTAAAACAGGTTTTGATGCCTGTATTCAAAAAGAATCTGCTGTAAGTCTAACACCTTCACCGGAGAGTGTTTCTTTTTTTGCTATAACTACCGGTACCGGAGTTATTGGTGATAAAAAAATTATTGTTGGAAAAACAGCAAATAATGCCATTAGTTCATCTATATATACTACCATTAACTACGGTGACAGCATAGCTAATCCAATATTTCTGGCACAGCTCCAATCTTGTAATGACGATACCGTAACTGCAACTTTACGTTGCCTGACAATTTCGAATAAATTTGCGAATGTCGTTAAACAAAGAGAAAGATCCCGTGGTATTGCTACTTCGGCCAATGAATCGGCAGCCTGGATGGTTATTAGTGACCTAAACGAAATTCAGGGATTAAATGATCCACAGGCTGATGAGCTCCAATTTTATCCGAATCCGGTAAAAGACTATATTTACCTGAAACAAAACAGTTCCGATAATTTCACAATTGAAATTCATAATATGCTTGGATTATTAGTAAAAAGAGCATATTCACAGGATAATAAAATAGACCTTGAAGATCTTTCACCAGGCTGTTATATACTTAGAACAGAGAAACACGGGTCAAAGAAATTTATAAAAATGTAGATTCGACGGGCAGTAAAATAGATAAATATTCAAATAAAGTAATTGTTTTAAATTAAAATATAGAAATGAAAAATTATTTTAGGAAACCTTTTCTTCGACTGGAAAAAGTGTTGATAATTTTGGCAATTGGAATTTCTTTGCTGGGATCATCCTGCACGGATGATTATTATTATGATAATAAGGAACCCGAATGGTTGGGTGCCAGCATTTATGATTACCTGAAAAACGATGGCCATTTTACATATTATGTAAAGCTTATTGACGACTTAAAATACAATGATGTTTTAAGTCTTACCGGAAGTAAAACGCTTTTTGTTGCCACGGACAGCTCTTTTGTAGAATTCTTAAAGAACAACAAGTGGGGTGTAACCAGTTACGATCAACTAACGCTTGCTCAAAAGAAGTTGCTCCTTAACTTCTCTATGATAAATAATGCCTATATATTAGAAACTCTTTCCAATTATTACGATGGCAATTTTAACGAGGGCACTGCAATGAGAAGAGAAACAGCTCTTTCGGCTCTCGATAGCATCCCTTTTGAGATGGGGGACAAACTCCCGGCAAGCAGCTACTGGAACAATTACCGGACGAAAGGTCTTTATCTTTTAAAGGATAACACACCAAAACCTACCGTTTATTTTACTCAATCATTTATTGACAAATACTCATTTACTGATGAGGATTTTATGACGCTTACCGGAAGTTCCGGCCGTTCAAGAAACGATGTCCATATATTTAACGACAAAGTGATCGTTCGGGATATTACCTGCAAAAACGGGTACATTCAGGTCTTACAAAGTGTTTTGGTTCCACCGGAAAATATGGCTCAATATATTGAGGACAACTCAAATACAAAGATTTTCTCCAAATTGTTGGATCGTTTTTGTGCTCCCTTTTACGACCCGGCTTTTACAATCACCTATAAATCAACTCATCCTGAATTTACAGATTCCATTTTTACAAAACATTATTTTGCAAGTATCGGAGGTAGTATGACTTTGCCATCGAAATCACCGGCTCCTAATTTATTACCTTTTGATCCGGGATGGAATACATATAAAACCACAGCATTACAGGCTGATATGGCTGCAATGTTCGTCCCTTCGGATGAAGCAATGAACAATTACTTCAACAGTGGTGTCGGTGAGATTTTAAAAAGTCGTTTCCATTCGTGGGACAGTATACCCGATGCAATTATTCTTCCATTCTTAAAAAGACATATGAGGAGCTCACTGATTGAGTCGGTACCAAGTCGGTTTAGTAAAATGGTAGATGCTGAGAATTACAGATTGCCTGTAACAAAAAGTGACATAGAAAAAACCTATACTGGAGTCAATGGCCAGGTATACGTCACAAATACGGTCTATCCACCTGTTGATTATATTTCGGTATATAGTCCTGTGTTGCTTAGCGCAAACTCTAAGATTATGAACTGGGCAATAAATATCTCGGAAACAAGTGTTGACGGGACAAAATTTGCTTTTTATAAATTATATTTAAATTCACTGGTTAGTAAGTATAGCTTATTTATTCCTACCGATGAATTTTTTAATAAATACGTTGATCCGATAGCATATGGACAAGACGTTCCCGGTGTTCTTAAATTCTGGTATTATGAGAAGACAGGGACAGTCTATGCAACCGTATATAAATATGATAAGGTAAACAATATAGTTGGTGATTCGGTAGATCTGATTACCAGTCCGACTTTTCTGAAGAACAGATTGTGGGCTATTTTGGATAGCCACATTGTGGTAGGTGATGTAGAATCGGGGAATAAATATTATATTACAAAAGCAAACGATTTTATTAAAGTTGATGGAACAGATAATTCAATGACGGTTCAGGGAGGTCAGGACATATTGAATAATACCAAAGCGCAGGTTACAAAAGTCTTCAACCAATACAACGGGAATACTTATTTTTTGAATAAACCAATTTCGCCTGCTTTACGATCGGTTTACAACGTTTTGAGTACAAACGATAATTTTAAAGAATTTTTCAACCTTCTAAATGGAGTACCGGAACAAAATATCGATCAGATATTTGCCCAACAAGGAGTTGACTACAGAATTAAATTTTTCAATGCCTTCAGGTATACCGTTTACGTACCGACAAATCAGTCAATTTTGGATGCTATAAACAGCCATCAGATTTCTACCTGGGAAACGATAAACACCATGGCAAGCCCTGCAAAAGAGGCCGCAATAAACAAAATGATCCGATTCCTGAAATATCATTTTCAGGACAATGCGGTTTTCTTTGGACAAACGGTTAATAAACAATACCAATCTGCAACCATAAAAGATGACACAACCGCCACCCTTTTTGGAACTGCTAAGAATAAGTATTTAAAAATCGGTGTTGTCGGGACAAGCAATAGTTTAACCCTGACAATGGACACGAAACTAAAAGATGGGAATGGGAATTTTATTATAAAAACGGCACATGTAATTCCACAGAATGATTTGAATAACATCATAGTAAAAGATTATATTTTTGCGAAAATTCCAACCGGAGCTTCAGGGTATAAAAATATTGATGGTACAGGTTCGGTATCCGGAGCATTATTTAACACCTCGAGCATTACAACTTCAGCCTCGGCGGTAATTCACCAAATTGATAACGTATTGACCTTTGAATAATATGAAAAAAAATATGAAATCAACAATAACAATAATGTCTCTGATGTTATCATTGATCTTACCATTTCACAGTGTAGGGCAGAACAAAGGAGATGGAACAATTATTCAGGGAGAAATCACTTCAGCCACCGATAAATTACCTTTGATAGGTGTGAACGTAACTGAGATGGATGTTAACAATCGTGTTGTTAGTGCTGCGGTAACGGATATTAACGGGCATTATGTCCTCCGTGTTAAGAGCTTACAAAACAGACTTGCGATTAGCTATGTCGGCTTTATAAAGCAAACATTAAAGATAAACAATAAAAAAGAGCTCAATATTGTCCTGGCGGAAAACACTCACAGTTTAGGAAACGTAGTAGTTACGGCTGTTCAAAAGCATGGTGAAGGTGGTTATGTTATTCCGGAGCGTGAAATTGGAACCGCTATGCAGACAATTGATTTCAAGCAGATGGAAGGCTTACAGGTTTCGTCTGTCGATGAAGCACTTCAGGGACGTATTGCAGGATTAGATATCGTGGCAAATTCAGGTGATCCCGGTAGCGGAACTTCCATGCGAATCCGTGGGGTAACTTCTATCAATGGGAGTAGTCAACCTTTAATCGTTGTGAATGGTATTCCTTACGAAACTCAAATTGACCCCAATTTCGACTTCGCTAATTCGAATCAGGAACAATATGCAAATATGCTTAGTATCAATCCCGATGATATTTTGGAAATCACGGTACTGAAAGATGCGGCTGCCTCGGCTATCTGGGGTTCAAAAGGAGCCAATGGCGTGTTAATGATTACAACGAAAAAAGGAGCTTCCGGACCTACACGGGTTGATTATACCTATCGATACACCCGGACTGTACAACCGAAGGGATTAAACATGCTAAGCGGGGGAGACTTTACCATGTTGATGAAGCAATCTTATTTAAATCCAAGACAGGATGATAATGCCACGAATATTAATGAATATAACTACGATCCCAATTTCCCTGAGTATGAAAATTTCAACAACAATGTTGACTGGATAAAAGAAGTAACTCAGGTTGGAAATATAAATGACCATTATCTGACGGTTTCAGGTGGTGGAGAAAGGGCTAACTATCGTGTTTCGGCTGGATTCCTCCGCCAGAACGGGACTGTTATCGGGCAAGAATTGAGTCGTTTTTCATCGCGGGCCAACCTTGAATATACTGTTTCGGATAGGATAAAGTTTACGACTGAAATTTCGTTGACAAATACGGATAATAACCGGAATTATACCTATAACTTCAACGATGGAAGTCCGAATGAAGATAAATCAATTCTGGCTATAGCTTATAATAAAATGCCGAATGTGGGTGTTTATGCCCAGGATTTAGAGGGAAATAATACAAACAGCTATTACAATATATCAAGAGGCTCCTCACTAAACGGCGATCAAAGGGACTTAGTCAATCCGGTTGCTTTGGCAAGACTTGCGAAGAATGAGTTGAAGACCTTTCGTATTTTGCCAACCTTTAGATTGCAATATGATTTGACTGACCCTGAAAAACAATTGTTACGGTTCAGTTCCTATGTGTCATTTGATATTAACAATAATAAAACTAACATGTTCCTGCCACAAGAAGTATCGAACCTGATATGGTCAGATTCAAAAGTGAACAGAGCCGATAATTCGGACAATGAAAGTTTGACTATTTACGCAGATAATAATATTGCCTGGCAACCTAAATTTACGAATGAGGATCATAGTTTACTGCTATACGGTTCATTTCAGTTAACCACCGGCAATTATTCAAACCAGGGAATAGTCAGTTATTCATTACCTTCCGGTGAAGCTATCGACGCATCAAATCTGGCTAATCTGACTGGTGCAAATACCAGCCATTCGTCTTACAGATCGTTAGCTTTTATGGTTCGTGGCCACTATGCGTACAAATCGAGGTACATCATTGATGGAACCTTCCGCAGAGATGGTAGTACGAAATTTGGAGCCGGGAATAAATTCGGGAATTTCCCGGGTGTATCCTTGAAATGGATCGCTTCGGATGAACCGTTTATGAAAAGTA
>JAQTOL010000135.1 GCA_028748945.1 Paludibacter sp. | reverse complement strand
TGCTTCGGCTTCCAATATCTTTTGGGTAGTCGGCAGTTCGGCCACTTTTGGTACTACGTCTGTTTTTAAAGGAACCATCCTTGCTATGCAATCCATTACTTTCAATACCGGTGCTACCCTCGATGGTAAAGCACTGGCAAGAACTGGTGGTATTGTAATGGCTGGCAATACGATAGTGAAAAAGTAAGAAAATAACCCCATCCCGATAGCTATCGGGACCCTAAAGGGGCTTCAAATAACCCCAGTTCCTATATCCCGATAGCTATCGTGTAGGGAAGTGGGGTTACTTTTTTTACATATTGGTTGTTCTTTATATTCAATTCTTTTTTTCTTTGATTTTGATAAACAGTACTAATTTTGTTCCCCTTTAGGGGCTAGGGGTTATATTCACAGATGTGTGAATTGTGCAACTTTTTATTAAAGTTATGTAACTTTCACTTTGTATGGTTGAATACCTTTGCCCTCAGAAAAAATGAAGATACGCAAACGAAATAAAATCATAACAATTATCAATTCATTCATAAAATAAATACTATGTGTTTTTCAACAGAAGCCAGTTTTATTGGAGGTGTGGTTGTAGCTGCCATAGGCGTTGCTACCATTCGGAAAGTGCACAAACCTTCACAACTGGTTTTTGCAAGTATCCCGTTATTTTTTGGTCTTCAGCAAATTGCCGAAGGCTTCGTCTGGTTGTCATTACAAAACCCCGAATATGCCGGTTTACTAAAATTCAGCACCTATTCATTTCTGATTATGGCGGAAGTATTTTGGCCTTTTATGGTTCCGCTTGCAGTATTGTTAATGGAGAAAAATAAAGGTAGAATTAAAATATTGCGGGGATTTCTGGGTGTGGGTGTGGCAGTATCCTTGTATTTTATTTATTGTCTTTTCTCCTATAATGTAACCCCCGTGATCAGTGGTTATCATATCGTATATCTCGAAGGTTACCCGAAATCATTACAAATTGTGGCCTTTTCACTTTATCTGATAACCTCTATTACTCCGTTATTTGTTTCAACAATTAAACGGACTTATTTGTTAGGTATATTAATGGCATTCTCCTGCCTGGTTACGATAATATTTTTTACCCAATACCTGACTTCAGTTTGGTGCTTTTTTGGAGCACTCATTAGCATTGTCATTCTGTGGATTTTGAGAGATGCCCGCCGTAAATACATTTTGGGACGATAAATTTCTGATTATAATTGATTCTATAGACCCTTCTTTCTTTCGGTTAAGATCAGAAATGTGTGAATTGTGTAACATATTTATAAAGTTATGTAACTGTTTTGCCATAAAGAAGCGTACCTTTGACCGTTTCAATTTTTATGGAACCGATTTAAAGCATAATTGATCTACAATTTCAGGTAACAGAGATAGTATAATCTTTAATTACCGGTGTAACTCGCAAACACTTAAATTCCCTCTAACTAAAAAACATAACGGATGAAATTATATATCAAGTATATGGTGAGCGCCCGTTGCAAAATGGTAGTGAAAGAAGAGTTGAAAAAACTTGGACTTCACTTTATTGTTGTCGACCTGGGCGAGGTTGACATCATGGAAAATATTTCAGGTGAGGAGCGGGAACAAGTAAAAGCGGCCTTACTCAGTGTCGGATTTGAATTGATGGACGATAAACGGGCCGTACTGATAGAAAGAATAAAGAATGTCATTATTGAAATGGTGCATCATACGGATGAACCCATCAAAGTCAATTTTTCCGACTATCTGAGCGAGAAATTAAATCATGATTATACCTATCTGGCCAACTTGTTCTCTGAAGTTCAGGGTACAACCATAGAGCAATTTGTTATCTCCCATAAAATAGAGCGGATAAAGGAATTAATTATCTATGATGAACTGAACATTACTGAAATTGCCTGGAAGATGAATTACAGTTCAGTAGCACATTTATCCAATCAATTTAAAAAAATGACCGGTCTTTCTCCTTCGCATTTCAAACAATTGAAAACTAAAAGAAGAAATCAGATAGAAGATATTTAAACTAAAAAATTCCGATCGTTTTCCGGACGTGTTTATTATTGGAGAATTACCAAAGTATTTGAAAATAACAGAATCCCTAACATTAAAAGCAGATGACTATTCAAATAATTGAACACGGAGAACCCACCGGAATTATATGCGATTTAAGTTATCTTACAGCAATAATGAGTGGCAGAAAAAATTTAATCAACGAAATGATAGATCTTATTATCTATCAGGTACCCTTAGAATTAGAATCGATCGGTAATGGAATAAAAAGTTTAGATTTTGAGATGATTAAAAGGTCTGCACATACAATGAAATCAAGTATAAGCTTTATGGGCATTCCTGTTCTCATGCCTGTATTACTCCAAATTGAGGAACTGGCTTTCAATGAAGATATGGTAAAAATCAAAAAACAATTCATGAAGTTGAATTTAATTTGCAAAAAGGCAGTTAATGAGTTGAAAACTCAAATTAATTAATTCTTTATTATGGAAAGAACAATGTCACATGAGTCTCAATACGCCAGCGGTTTAATTGAAGCCAGCCTTGATCCTCTGATTACCATTGATATCGATGGTAAAATAACAGACATGAATCAGGCAAAGGTGATGATCACAGGTGTTGAACGTGAGAAATTGATAGGTTCCAACTTCTTTGATTATTTCACTGATTCTGAAAAAGCGAAAGCTGTTTACCGCGAAGTATTTGCCAATGGTACGGTTAAGAATTTGCCTCTTACGTTTAAACATGTTAATGGCAAACAGACCGATGTGCTGTTTAATGGCTCGGTTTACAAAGACAATAATGGAAACGTGTTAGGTGCTGTGGTGGTGGCAAGAGACATTGCCGAACAAAAACTGGCCATTGAATTAATGACTGCCAACAAAGAACTTGCTTTTCAGAACAATGAAAAGGAAAAGCGTGCAGATGAATTGATTACAGCAAATAAAGAACTTGCTTTTCAGAACGATGAAAAAGGAAAGCGTGCGGATGAGTTAATCATAGCCAACAAAGAACTCGCTTTTCAGAATGATGAAAAGGAAAAGCGTGCTGCCGAGTTAATCATTGCCAACAATGAACTTGCTTTTCAGAATGATGAAAAGGAAAAACGTGCCGCTGAACTGAACATTGCCAACAAAGAACTGGTATATCAGAATCATGAAAAAGAAAAGCGTGCTGACGAATTAATTATAGCCAACAAAGAACTTGCCTTTCAGAATGATGAAAAGGAAAAGCGTGCCGCCGAATTGATCATTGCAAACAGAGAGCTGGTATTTCAAAATGAAGAAAAAGAAAAACGTGCCTCAGAATTAATTCTGGCGAATAAAGAATTATTGTTTCAAAATGTAGAGAAGGGAAAACGTGCTGCCGAGCTGGTTATTGCTGATAAAGAACTGGTTTATCAAACAAGTGAAAAGAAAAAACGTGCCGCTGAATTAAAGATTGCCGATAAAGAACTCCTGTTTCAAAACGAAGAAAAGGAAAAACGTGCTGCCGAACTAATCATTGCCGATAAAGAACTTGTATTTCAAAACGAAGAAAAAGAAAAACGTGAAACAGCCAATAAAGACCTCGAAGAATTAAGTTATTCACTGAAACTGGCCTCACAATATGCCAGAAGCCTGCTTGAAGCCAGTCTTGACCCTCTTTTCACGATAAATCCCGAAGGGAAAATAACCGATATGAATCATGCATCGATCAATATCACCGGAGTTCCCGGTGAGCAATTGATAGGAAGTGATTTTTTTAATTATTTCACCGACCCTCAAAAAGCACGTGAAGTATACATGGAAGTTTTTGCCAAAGGTTTTGTAACCGATTATCCGCTGACTATCCGGGATGGAAAATTGACCGATGTTTTGTTTAACGGGTCGGTGTATAAAGATGAAAAAGGGTCAGTAATCGGTGCAGTGGTTGTCGCACGCGATATTACCGAGCAAAAGCGCGTTGCCACATCGTTGAACGAAGCCATTGTATTTGCCGAAATGGCTACTGAAATTGCCGAACAGGCAAAGAATAAAGCGGAGAGCGCAACAATCATAGCCGAAAATGCTGTGAAGGCAAAACAGCAGTTTTTATCGAATATGAGTCACGAAATACGCACACCAATGAATGCCATTATCGGGTTTACAAAAGTGTTGTTGAAAACGGAAATGACTCCGAAACAAAAGGAATACTTAACTGCCATAAAACTAAGTGGTGATGCCCTGATTGTTCTTATTAACGATATTCTCGATTTAGCAAAAGTAGATGCCGGTAAAATGGTTTTTGAGCAGGTTCCGTTTAAATTATCGGTATCCATTTCTGCCATGTTGCACTTATTTGAATCCAAAATATGGGAAAAAAACCTAATGCTGATTAAAGAATATGATGATCGTATTCCCGAAGTATTAGTGGGTGATCCGGTACGGTTGCATCAGGTTATTCTGAATCTGGTAAGCAATGCGGTGAAGTTTACTTCAAAAGGTAAAATTACCGTTAATGTCCGCTTATTAACCGAAGATGACGAGAAAGTAAGCATCAAGTTTTCAGTAACCGATACCGGCATAGGGATACCGGAGAGTAAAATGGACAGTATATTTGATAATTTCCAACAGGCATCCAGTGGCACATCACGTTTGTATGGAGGTACCGGGTTAGGTTTGGCCATTGTAAAACAATTGGTAGAACCACAAGGTGGCAGCATAAAAGTAATCAGTAAAGTGGATGAAGGTTCTACCTTCAGTTTCACATTGAGTTTTAAGAAAACAAATGCTGAAGCTGAAATAGAAACTGTGATTGAGGAACTGGATACAGATATGAAAGACATTAAAGTGCTGGTGGTCGAAGATATTCCGCTGAATCAGTTATTGATGAAAACTTTGCTGGACGATTTTGGGTTCGAACGGGATATTGCTGCAAACGGCAAGATTGCCATTGAAAAATTGCAGGAAAAAACGTTTGATATTATTCTTATGGACTTACAAATGCCCGAAATGAACGGTTTTGAAGCAACAGATTACATTCGTAAAACTTTGCATTCCAACATACCGATTATTGCATTAACTGCCGATGTAACAACCGTTGATTTGGAAAAATGTAAAAAAGTAGGCATGAACGATTACATTTCAAAACCGGTGGATGAACGCTTATTATTTAGTAAAATTGTTAGTTTAGTTAAGAAACCAAGTCAGATTTCAACTACACAATCTGAAATTATATCCGAATCAATTGAAATAGTAGATAACAAAATGATCAAATGCATTGATTTAAAATACCTGAACACCCGAACCAAATCAAATCCTCAGCTAATGATGGAAATGATTTCGCTCTACCTGGAACAAACACCAACCCTGATAAAGTCAATGAATAAAGGGCTGGCTGAAAAAGACTGGGAATTATTGCATTCAGCGGTACACAAAATGATTCCGTCGTTTTCCATAATGGGCATAAGTGCCGACTTTGAAACGATGGCAAAGAAAATACAGGAGTACGCCGGTACTTTGCAACAACTGGACTTAATGTCGGATATGGTATCACAGATAGGCAATGTATGTAATCAGGCATGTGAGGAATTAGAAATAGAATTAGATAAAATAAAAAACGATATCCAATGACTAAAGATAAGATAAAAGTTTTTCTGGTGGATGATGATGTAATGTTTCTGAAATCATTGGAAATTGATTTCCTGCAAAGTGCAGACTTCACAATAGAAACTTACACTACCGGTGAGTTGTGTCTGGAAAATTTATCACACCATCCGGATGTAATTGTGTTGGATTATTTTCTGGACGGGATTGATAAGACTGCCATGAACGGCATTAAAACGCTGGATAAAATAAAGGCTGTAAATCCGGATATACCTGTGGTTATACTTTCATCGCAGGACAAAATTGATGTGGCTATTGATTGTATGCATCACCGTGCTTTCGATTACGTGGTGAAAAGTGAAACTGCTTTCCTCCGCCTTCAAAAAATATTTACCACCATCTTCAAATATAAAAAGATGGAAAAAGAATTGAAGTGGTATATGGAGAGAATGTAATTACATTTACTATTAATTCATTTACTATTTACTATTTACTATTTACTATTTAGAGTGTGGTTCATCAAACGATGAATTACACTCTTTTTCGTATATAAAAGAAACTATTTATGTACCTGAGTTCGGGATAAGAAATAAAAAAGATAAACATCCTATTCATGCGTAAATATCAGATTTATTGATATATAAAAAAATGAGGGAATCGAAGATCAGCGTAGCTAATAAGGGAAGGGTTAATTTGTTTATAAATTCCTACTAAGGGTGCCCTAATAAAATAAGGTTTTAAGAAAAATGAACCCTATTTTTGTTATTTAACCCTTAGTTGCAACAACGACAATGTGACACTACCCTTATTCCCTTCTTTTAAATAACTAACAAAAAACATTCTAAGCGTATTTAGTTGCAATTCCTTATCCCGAACTCTGGTTATGTATTAAAACCTCTATAACAACTATAAAATAGTAAATAGTAAATGAATAAATGGTCAATAAAAAGAGGTGTGAATATTATAACTCTTTTCAAAAATTGTGTAATTCTTTTACAATCTCAAATACCTATTTTTGTTTCTGAGAAATGAAGTACCATTCAATAAAAATAAATTTAGAGATTCAGCTTCAATTCTCAACATTTAATTCACATTTATATAAACTTCTAAATTCTAATTATTATGTCACTATTAACTATTTTACTCGTTTTAATCATTGTAGGTATTCTTCTGTGGGCTGTCAATAATTACATACCAATGGACCGTAAGATTAAAAGCATTTTAAATATTGTGGTTGTAATTGTTGTAATTATATGGATCCTTAAGGTATTTGGACTCTTTAGTTACTTGATGAATGTACAGGTATAATTATCTGTATTACAATGCAATTCAATTTATTCAAAAACAAATACTCTGTTTATCAATCAATGAACAATGCTTAACCGTGTATTGAATACAAAAATCCCTCCTGCCTAATATTGGACAAACCGGAATTAATTTTGATACCGGTGCAACCGTAAACGGAAGGTTATTGGCACAAACTGCAGTAACACTTCAGATGAATACAGTAAATCAGGTACAATAAATTTTAGAAAAAAAATATATGAAAAGAGGTTACCGCAAGGTTAGCCTCTTTTTTGTATGCATATAAAGTTGAAATGAGAGAAAGCTGGAATAATGTTTCATTTTCATAGACATTGTTTTTATTATAATAACATATTTCAATTCATATTAATTCTCACTAAGACATTTAATATACTAAATACAAACTGATTGTGAAATGCAGAAAATTTAATTATAAATGATACAGGTGTGAATCATGTAACTCTTATCCGAAATTGTGTAACGCTTTCGTGTTTTAAAGTCCTCACCTTTGCAATGTGGAAATTCATTCACAAATAAATTCAAATGTATGAAAAAGAATAAACTACTTACAACCTTGGCAATCATTTCGGTTGTATTGTTTGCGGGTTGTAAAAACGACGATTATGTCGCGATTGATGGAGGGCCTTGCCCTGTTGTAATATCAGTTACCCCTGTAAGTGGTGCAACTTTGGTAGGACGCAGCGCAGTAAATGCCAGCGAACAGGCTGCACGGACAACTCTTGTTACTGCAACCTTTAATAAAAAAATGGACGCTAAAACGATTAATGGTTCTACATTTATCGTAAAAGTAACCGGTGGTGCTGAAGTTGACGGAAACGTTACTTACAATGCTGCAGATTCAACCGCTATCTTTACTGCTTCAGGTAAATTTGCCGACAACACTACTTATGAAGCACGGGTGACAACCGGAGTAAAAGATCCAATAGGAAATGCCTTACAAGAAGATTATGTGTGGGCGTTTAGTACCGGAACTACTATTTTACCTGTTATAACCGCAACCAGCCCGGCAAATCTGGCAACGAATGTAGCCTTGAATAAAGTGATTACTGCTACCTTCAGTGTGCCTATGGATCAGTCAACTATTACGACTTCTACTTTTACACTGAAAAATGCAGGTGTCA
>JAQTOL010000134.1 GCA_028748945.1 Paludibacter sp. | reverse complement strand
GACGTTCTGCATTTTCTAGAAAAAAGGTTAGCTCAACTTCGATTGTTGGGCGTTAATGATGTGGTTATCGATCCGGGATTTGGATTTGCCAAAACATTGGAACAAAATTTTCAGGTGTTGAATAAACTATCTTACTTAAAAGAACTGGAGGTTCCGATTATGGCTGGAGTGTCCAGAAAATCGATGATTTACAATCTACTTGAAACGGATGCCGCTGGAGCACTTAACGGAACAACCGCTACCAACATGCTGGCTCTTTTAGGAGGTGCTGGTATTTTGCGTGTACACGATGTAAAAGAAGCGATGCAAACAATTGCCATATATAAACAATACTGTGACGACTCATTAATTGATAATTGAATATTATGGGATTTCAAATTGGTTTTAAAGACGTTGTAGATATTTTTCTGGTAGCAGTATTACTTTACCAAACTTTCAAACTGCTTAAGCGCTCAGGTGCTGCTAATATCTTTATAGGTATTCTTGCCTTTATTATTTGTTGGTTCCTGGTTTCATACGTTTTTAAGATGGAACTTTTGGGTAGTATTTTCGACCGGGTAGTAAGCGTCGGAGCTTTTGCGCTGATCGTACTCTTTCAGGATGAGATTAGGCGGTTCTTTTCAAGAATCGGATCAACTCAAAAATGGAGCGCTTTGAATTATATTAAACGTTTTTTTGGTAACAGCAATATCGAACAGGACAAATCAAATTTAGATTTAATTCAAATCGTTCTGGCATGCCGTAACCTCGCAAAAAGTTCTACAGGTGGGTTAATTGTACTTACCCGAACGAACGATTTAGATTTTTATTTACAATCGGGAGAGCCAATAAATGCAAACATCAACTCCCGCTTAATTGAAAATATTTTTTTCAAAAACAGCCCGCTGCACGATGGCGCTTTAATTGTTTCGAATCGCTCGTTAAAAGCTGCCGCCTGCATTTTACCGGTTTCAAAAAATCAATCCATCCCAAAAAGAATGGGATTGAGGCATCGTGCTGCACTAGGCATTACCGAGCAATCCGATGCTATTGCGATAGTAGTTTCAGAAGAAACAGGTCATATTTCCTGGGCAGTGAATGGGGTACTAAGCGTAAATGTGAAACCCGAACAATTGGAACATTTCTTGTCTCAGGAATTGATGAAATAGAAACTGAAATAAAAAAACCGGGCGTTGACTGATGACAAAAAAGCCCTTTTCCAAAAGGAAAAGGGCTTCTGTATTTTTACTAGAAGCAATTATGCTAACTTATTTACATAAACAGCTAACCTTGATTTCAGGTTGCCAGCTTTGTTTTTGTGAATAATATTTCGTTTTGCCAATTTATCCAACATTGCACTGATTTTAGGTAACATTTCTGTAGCTACAGTTTTGTCGGCAGTAGCACGTAATTTGCGAACTGCATTACGCGCAGTTTTTGCATAATAACGATTGTGCAACTTTTTCTTGTCAGCCTGACGAATTCTCTTGATAGATGATTTATGATTTGCCATTGCAATCTTAATTTTAATGCTAATAAATTTCTTTTCTACTTTTGTAGTCCCTAGGGGAGTCGAACCCCTCTTTCCAGGATGAAAACCTGGCGTCCTAACCGATAGACGAAGGGACCAAATGGTCGTTTGCGAATGTGAGTGTTTCTCTCAATTGCGGGTGCAAATATACGGCTGTTTTTTGGATTGACAAAGCCTTTGCTTCAAATATTTTTAAATATTCATAAATTGCTATTTATCAGGATGTATTATTCGAATTATTGTCTGTATTGTATCCACTTGATCGCCTTTATGTCAATTATTTTGTTACTTTTGTATGTTTAATTGATCCAATATGCAAGTAAAAACAACTGGAATTGTACTTCACTCTATCAAATATTCCGACTCCGCAAATATTGTCACTGTATATACACGACATTTTGGAAGGGTTTCGTACATGGTTCACGGAGTAAATAAAAAAAAATCCATTTGTAGGCCGGCATATTTACAAGCTCTTTCAATCCTTGATTTGGATGTATATCACGTTCCAGGAAAAAGTATACAACGTATCAAAGACATTCGAACCATGTACCAGTTTACGGGAATTCCGGTCGATCCGGTGAAGAATGCAGTGGCTTTATTTATTGCTGAAATACTTTTTCGTACGTTGTGGCAGACCGAACCGGACGAAAATGTATTCCTTTTTCTGGAAAATTCTGTCCAACAACTGGATTGTTGCGAAACTGGTATTTCCAATTTTCATTTAGTCTTTTTATTAAAACTGACCCGCTATTTAGGTTTTGAACCAAATCACGATGAGGAAAGTTTCATGTATTTTGATTTAATGAACGGTGTTTTTCTGAAAGAAAAGCCTTTGCACTCTCATTTTTTAATGCCGGAAGATGCGATTGATTTTGAGGCATCATTACATTCAGACTATTCGAATATGTCTCAGTTGAATTTATCGCGTGTGAAAAGGCAGAAATTACTCGAAAGTATGGTGGAGTATTATCGCTTGCATATACCCGATTTCCATGGATTAAATTCGTTGGCAGTACTTCAAAGTTTATTTGATTAGTAGCCTGAAAAGGAATCGGAATCAATTAATTTCAACAAGTCAATTCAAATTCAGGTTTTTAATTTGCCTTTGAGTATACGATTAGTTTCTCACCGGTTTTGATTTTGCTACCCGTCTTGTTATTCCATTCCTTTAGATTCTTAACCGTACAGGCATACGTTTTGGCTATGGAGATATAAGTGTCCCCCGATTTTACTTTATGGACTATTTTGGTGGGGTTATTGTCTGCCTTTGCTGCTGTAATGATGGTTTCTTTGGTCACCTGATTAATACTGAGTTCCTGACCGGGTCGGATATTATTTCCATCTAAACGATTGATTTTTTTCAATTCATCAATCGAAATATTGTATTTTTTTGAAATGCTGAAGAGAGACTCACCTGACTTTACTTTGTGAATGATATTTTTGGTTATAGCTTCTTTTTTTGAACTTAGAGTATTAACAACTGAATCTGTTCTGTTCTGACTCAGTTTTTTTTGCGAACCCTTGTCTTCAATAGGTTTGATTTTTGACAATCCCGCATCAGAAATATTATTTACTTTTGAAATACCGGAACGGTTTTCGCCTTCATTTGGCTTTTCCGATCCAATCTTTGCACTTTTCTCATTTGAATCATGTTTGGAATTGTCGGCAAATACATTGTCGTTGCTTATCTTTAATTTCTGGTTTGGTTGGATACCGGCGTTCTTAAGTTGGTTTATCTTTTTTAATTCATCAATGGAAACATTGTATAATCTGGAAATGCTAAATAAAGTCTCTCCTTTTTTTACAATATGGGTTAAAGGCGTTTGTTTTGTGTTAGTTACAAGTGTTGTTGAATCAGATTTAGCAAATTCTTGCTTGATTTTGGAGTCTTTTATAGCTGTGACAGAGCTACTGACAATAGCTTTGGCCGGTTCTACTAACATTATTGTCTCTTCATTCTTGATTTTCAGATGTTGTTTTGGCTGAATGGTACTGCCTTTAAGATGGTTTTTACGTTTAAGATCAGTAATTGAAATACCGTATTTATGCGCAATAGACGAAAGTGTCTCACCTGATTTTACCCGATGATATTCTGCCGGTATAAACTTTCGTGTATGTATTACTGCACTTGCAAAAGGAGTAGATGGATTCAATTCAATTGCTGGAGGGTGGATGTTTGAGAATGAAGGTGGAAGCACAGCTAAAAACGGATCTGAACTTATAACACGGTTCGCTTTTATAAATCGCCGGGTATAATAAGGTTCTTCGGAGTTTGAAATGGTTACTCCGCTATGAACTGCTGCATGAATAAATTCAAATTGCCCATTGTCTTTCGTGTTTGTGACAATACCTACATGCCCCACACGGCTACTTCGCCTCCTGCCTGAAAAAAAAACGAGATCGCCGATTTTGATTTGCTGCCGGTCGACCGAACTAAATTGTCGGGCTTGTTCGGCAGAAGATCGGAGTAAGTCAAAGCCAAAATTACGATACACAAAAGATGTAAATCCTGAACAATCAAATGTATCGGTACCGGATGATCCGTAATGATAGGGAGTGTTTAAAAACAGTTTACCATAGTTTACAATAGAATCCGTAAGAGAGATTTGAGGGTATGTTGGTTTTTTTATTTTTAATGTATCCGAAACAGATAAAGGCGTGATCTCCAAGCGCTTTTGAGCACCGGAAGTTACGATGGAGAAAACCACTGATATTAAAATGAATAACTGTTTCTGCAAGGACATAAAAGTAAGTTGATAATTGACTTCTTGCAAAGATAGTTTTTTTTGGACCGTATATCAAGAGCTGTTTTTTCTTTTTAATAAAAAAAGAGATTAATTTCAATACTCACATTCGATTCAAAAAAAGGATTTAAAATTTAATTCTGCACCTTTACCGGACACTTCCAGTTTTACATTTGCTCCCATCAGCAATGGTAAATTGTAATCAACATGTCCGGAAGGAAAATTAAAACAAACCGGATAATTATAATCCCGAACTGCATCAGTAACTATTTCCAAAATAGTTTGCTTCATTTGCGGATCTTCCTCACAATCGCTGAATTGACCAACCACGAGACCTGACAATTGTGATAAAACTCCGCTAAACCTCAAATTTTGTATCATCCGGTCAAGTTTGTAAGGAGCTTCATCTATGTCTTCAATAAAAAGAATGGCATTAGAATAATCCAGATCAAACCGGCTTCCTCGCAGACCCATCAGAACAGAAAGATTTCCTCCAATCAATTTAGCTTCTGCTTTTCCAAATTTATTTTGCGCGTGGTGAGATACGGAATAGATTTGTAATTCACCAAATAGAATTTTTCTCAATCGAAGGGCAGGCTCACCGTTAGGGTGTAATTCAGTCAGATGTTTAGCCATAATACCGTGAATGGAAGCAATTCCTAAATTTGTTATGACATTGTGCAAAACAGTTATATCACTGAAACCAATCACCCACTTAGGAGAAGTTGAAAAATTCCTAAAATCGAGTTTATCTATTATTTGAGAAAGGCCATACCCACCCCGACTGCATAAAACAGCTTTTACATTCGGATCATCCAATGCTTCCTGCATATCCGCTGTCCGTTGTTCAGGAGTTCCGGCAAATCGCCCGTATTCAGACCGGGCATGCTTTCCTTCCGTTACTTTCAATCCCCAATCAGAAAACACTTTTGTAGCACCATCAATATACTCAGGATGAATCGAGCCTGAAGGTGAAACGATCCGAATTTGGTCATTGGCATGTAAAAATGAAGGTAACATGGTGTTTATTTGAAATTTGAAAAAAAAAAATCAATTTGTGAATGCGGTCTTATTTTGCAGGTTGATAATCTTTAATTACCAGGTATTTCAATTCAGTATCACCGGCATTACTGATACCATGTTCCACCATCGATGGACAATAAAAACTGGTATAAGGACCACATATGACTGAATCACCGTTCAGGTAAAATTTGGCTGTTCCTTCTAAAATGAAGAAAAATTCATCTTCTACATGTTTGTGAGGTGGATGTGTAGCATCGTGAGGTTTTACCACACTCATTTTCAATGTTCGTCCATGAATGAAATTTTTGTCTGCGAACCAATACTGATAACCGGCTTTGGTAGGTGTGGTTTTATCCATGGAAAACCGGTTTACGCAATTACCAATGTTCCACTTTGTTTGGAGCGTATCCTTTTCCTGTGCCGAAATACTTAAACTACCCGTGAAAATTAAGAGTGAAATAAAAGTTGCTTTTAAAGCTGTCATAAAAGTTGAGTTTTAAGATTTTGAAAAGATTTTGATAAAAAACAGAAAGCCCGGAGATTTAAAATACGAATCAGAAATAAAAATTAGTGTCAGTATCCTTAATATCGCAACCATTTCCACATTTCTTTCCAGGTAACTTTTTTTCCATACATAAGAATTCCTGTCCGGTATATTTTGCCCGCCATCCAGGTAGAACCGATAAATGACAATATAAGTATGGATAATGAAAGTATGATTTGCCAGGCAGGGACACCGAAAGGCAAGCGAACCATCATGACAATAGGTGATGTAAAAGGAACCATAGAGCACCAGAATGCAAGTGGTCCATCCGGATTTTGGGCACTGTAAATAGCAGCATAAATGGCAAAAATAATGGGCAAAGTTAAAGGCAACGAAAATTGTTGCGTATCGGTTTCACTATCGACTGCCGAGCCTACTGCTGCAAAAAGAGAGGCATAAAGTAAATATCCGCCAAGAAAATAAATGACAAATAATACAACAATCTGTGCAAAATCGAAGCCACTCAACAATCCATAAACTTCTCGTACAATATTTTGTGTATCAGTAGAAGAAACCGACCCAGCCCCCATTCCCATCGAATTAGCTTGTTGCAAGGCATTTACATCCACACTTCCACCAATAAAACTTCCAACTACCGTCGAAATAATAACTGTAAACACCATCCATAAAAAAAATTGCGTAAGCCCAACCATGGCAATTCCAATGATTTTCCCCATCATCAATTCAAATGGTTTAACGGAGGAAATAATCACTTCCACAATGCGACTGGTTTTTTCCTGTACCACTCCACTCATTACCTGCGCTCCATAAATAACAATAAACATGTAAATCATAAAAGCTGATATCATGCCAATAACCAAAGCCAATTCCGCCGACCCCACTTTTTCCTGCCCGTTTTCACCCCATTTTATGGTTGTAATATTGATGTCGGCACGCGATTTTTCGACCATCTCTTTCAAATTGGGAATTTGGTAAGCTGCCAACTTTTCCTGTTCCACGTAATTATTAAGTAATTTGGCAACATAGTTTTTTAATTCCATATTGACCTGCTCATCGGAATATAATGATACAGCCTTCGGATCTTTAGCCAGATCATCGGTAATTACTAACAGGGCAGCAAATCCTTCACTTTTCGCATTGTTTTTTCGAATTTCTTCTGCAGGTTTGTCAACAAAATCAAAAGTATAATCCTCGCTGTTCTTCAAAACCTCACGGTATTTATTGGTATGATCAATTACCACAATATTCTTTTTTGCACTATCTTTAATGCTCGATAACCAAAGAGGAACCATAATCATTCCTGCAAAAAGTATCGGAGTCAGAAAAGTGAGGATGATAAACGATTTCTTCATCACCCGTGTGGTATATTCCCGTTTTATGATCAGACTGATTTTTGACATAATATAAATAATTAAAGCTACATTCCCCGAAGGGAAAAAGAATCCGGATTAGAATTTTCTGTAATAATTAATTCGTTGCATAAGTCAAATTATAAAACTCCTACAGCACTTTGAGGTTTTACGGTGTCAATAAAAATATCATTCATGCTGGGCAACAATTCCTCGAAAGAATGAATTTCGGTTTGCTTAATGAGTGAACTCAATAAAAGGTTATTCGTATCAGCATGATGTTTTTTTATTCTGCTTTCAATTATACCGTTTTTCTCAGTTTGAGAAAGAATTTCAAAACCTGCTGCAGAAAGAGAACCGGATGAACGAACCACAAATGTATCGGTAGTATGTGAAGCTCTGATATCTGCCACATTTCCCTGAAGAACTATTTTTGCCTGATTTACCAACGAAATATTTTCACAGAGTTCTTCAACAGATTCCATATTATGGGTCGAAAAAATAATAGTGGCACCATTATCTCTTAAATTCAGAATTTCCCGTTTCATTAAATCTGTATTTACCGGATCGAAACCACTAAAAGGCTCATCGAAAATAAGCAGTTTGGGATTGTGCAAAATGGTCGTGATAAATTGTACTTTTTGAGCCATTCCCTTCGATAGTTCTTCAACCTTTTTATTCCACCATGCCTGTATTTCAAATTTTTCGAACCAGTATTTTAGTGCCTTTTGCGCATCTGTTTTCGTCATACCTTTAAGTTGGGCTAAATACAAAGCCTGTTCGCCGACTTTCATTTTTTTATAAAGTCCGCGTTCTTCCGGCAAATAGCCAATGCGTTCGATATCTTTTGGTGTCAGGATTTTTCCGTTCATTCGAACCTCACCGCTATCGGGGGCTGTAATGCAATTGATAATACGAATAAGAGTGGTTTTCCCTGCACCA
>JAQTOL010000133.1 GCA_028748945.1 Paludibacter sp. | reverse complement strand
GAATTAATTTTAGAAAAAATAACATTACAAAACAAGCTCATTACTATTGGTGCATCCGGATCGGTATTTGGTTTACTTTTAGCTTTCGGTTGGCTTTTTCCTGAGGCAAAACTGATGATCTTTCCACTACCAATTCCGATTAAGGCCCGTATTTTTGTGGCGTTATATGGTGTAGTAGAATTATTTATGGGTGTTGCTCAATTTTCAGGTGATAGTATCGCTCATTTTGCCCATTTAGGAGGTATGTTATTTGGTACTATCCTTATTCTTTGGTGGAAAAAGAAAAATTATTAATTACTGAGAATTATCGATATGAGTATTATTGACAATATAAAACAGGCTTTTAGACAAGGAAATTCAGTTACACATTTGATTTTTATTAATTCAATTGTGTTTATATTACTTAACTTAGTACTGGGATTAATGAAACTTTTCAACGTCCCGGGTGATTTCATATTACCTTATCTGGCAGCGCCAGCCGACTTGATTCAATTGTCACATCATTTCTGGACTCCAATCACCTACATGTTTCTGCACGAAGGATTCCTGCATATACTTTTTAATATGTTGAATCTATTTTGTTTTGGGAAAATATTTCTAATATTCTTTTCCGAAAAAAAATTAGTAGGACTCTACCTGTTAGGAGGTCTTATGGGGGTGATATTTTATATTGCAGCATTTAATATTTTCCCATTTTATGCAGACATTTTACACAACAGTATATTATTAGGAGCTTCAGGTTCTATTATGGCCATCATTGTTGCCACAGCTGTTCAATCACCTAATATGGAAATGCAACTTATGTTTTTAGGTCGCATTAAACTAAAATACATAGCTCTGGCAGTTGTTTTAATGAGCTTTTTCGGAATCACTTCCGAAAATGGTGGTGGTCAGTTAGCACATCTGGGTGGTGCTTTGGCAGGTTATTTATTTGTCGTATCTTTGCGCAAAGGGACAGATATTACCAAAGGAATAAACTGGATACTTGATACCGGATTTAATTTGTTTCGTGTTCGCAAGATGAAAGTAAAGCCGAACAAAAACAGTCAGAAGAATCGCATGACTGATGCCGAATACAATGAGAATAAAGCACGTAAAATGGCACAAATTGACAAAATCCTCGATAAAATCAAGACATCCGGATACGAAAGTTTATCTGCTGAAGAAAAAAAACGATTATTTGAACAAGGAAACAAGAATTAATTCATCACGATTGGTTTCGTTTTGATGACAAATTTTGTATTAACTAAATTTATGCTTGGTAAATCGTTATTGATTTGGGGAATGAAGGCTGCCAATATTCTGGCTGTTTTTATTATGATTTTGGCTATGATTGGTACGGTTCTTAGTCCCGAAAAATTTGTCTACGTTGCCTATTTAACGCTTGCTTTTCCATTTATAGTTGCAATAAACATTGCTTTTGTTCTATTTTGGATATTGTCCCGAAACTGGTTTTTCCTTGTTTCATTAAGCCTGTTGATTTTTTCAGCTTCTGAAATTGGCGATACCTTCCCCATACACTTAGGAAAAACAGAAATTATTCAGGCGCATCATCCTATTCAAATCCTCACCTATAACACGATGGGTAGTGGTGAGCAAAAAAAGCACAAAAAAAATAAGCCAAACAAGGTTATTCAATATATTCTGGACTCAAATGCAGACATTGTTTGTTTACAAGAGTTTACCGTGAGTAGCAACGATGAATATCTGACTTATGAGGATATTATGAGAATCTTTACAAAATATCCATACAAACACATACAATTTAATTACAATCAGAATAAGAGACAGTCGGGTGTGGCAACATTCTCTAAATATCCTATCATAAACAAACACAAGATAAATTATCAATCGGGATTCAATGGTTCTATTTATTCGGATATTAATATAAATGGCAAAATTGTTCGGTTTGTCAACAATCATTTGGAGTCCAACAAAATTACAGAAAGTGACAAAGAGATGCCAATACAATTGAAAAACGATTTCAATACAGCAAATCTTTCGGGAGTCACACTCAAATTCTCGCGAAAACTGGGTTCAGCCTATAAACTCAGAGCTCATCAGGCCGATGAAGTGTCCAAAGTAATAAATTCATCTCCTTACAAGGTTATCGTTTGTGGGGATTTTAACGATGTACCCTCATCGTATGCATATACTAAAATAAAAGGAAAATTAAAAGATACTTTTTCAGAGATAGGCAATGGGTTCGGATGGTCATTTAATGAAAAATTTTATCATTTTAGGATTGATTATATCCTGTATGATTCAACCGGATTTTCACCGGTCGAATACAAAATGGATAAAGTAAATTATTCCGATCATTATCCTGTATTTTGCGAACTAAATATAAATAGTGAACCGAAAATCAATTAATTAAATCACGAATTAAAATATATAATTAACTAATAAAATTACTCAAATTAATAAACACTACTATTATGAACGTACCATCAAATTTAAAGTACACAAAAGAACATGAATGGATTCGTCAGGAAGGCGATATAGCATATGTTGGAATTACCGATTATGCACAAAGTGAATTGGGCGAAATAATTTTTATCGAGATTGAGACTATCGGCGAAAAACTTGCTGCTGAAGAGGTCTTTGGAACAGTTGAAGCGGTCAAGACTGTATCGGATTTGTATTTACCTGTAGATGGTGAAATTCTTGAAAATAACCCAAAACTGGAAGATGCACCTGAATTAGTGAACGATGATCCTTTTGGTGAAGGATGGTTGGTAAAAATAAAAATATCTGACCCCACACAATTCAATGCATTATTATCGGATACAGAATATAAGACATTAATTGGCGCTTAACTCTTGTCCTAAATTTCACTTTAAATTTAAAAGTCAAAATATATTTGACTCAGTTGAAATTAAAACTCATAAAAAATGAAACCGAAAGTAAGTATAATTATGGGCAGTACTTCCGATTTGACTGTAATGGAGAAGGCTGCAATTTTATTAAATGAATTTGAAATTCCTTTTGAAATAAATGCGCTTTCAGCACACAGAACACCACGTGAAGTTGAAATTTTTGCAACTAATGCACGCAAAAACGGTATTGAAGTAATTATTGCAGCTGCAGGTATGGCAGCGCATTTACCGGGCGTTATTGCTTCTATGACTACGATTCCGGTTATTGGAGTCCCCATTAATGCCTCTCTGGATGGAATGGATTCATTATTGGCCATTGTCCAAATGCCTCCGGGTATACCGGTTGCCACAGTTGGAATCAATGCTTCTCTTAATGCAGCAATTTTAGCGATTCAAATAATGGCTACTGGTGATGAAAAATTACAAACTAAATTGTCACAATACAAAGAAGATTTGAAGACAAAAATAGTAGAAGCGAATGAACAACTCTCAAAAGTAAAATACGCATTCAAAACAAATTAGAAATTTTACAAAATTTCAGGTTATTGTTTTGGAATAAATCGTTTTCACTATTTTAGAATCACATTAACACTTTGCTCCATGAAAAAACTACTTATATTTTTATTTGTTTTTGTCGTTTTTATTTCCTGCAAACAGAATAACCGGTTTCACATAAATGGGGTTGTGAAAGATGCTGAAGGAGAAATGTTGTATTTTGAACATAACAGTTTAATGAAAACGATACTCCTTGATTCTGTTAAGTTAGGAAAAAATGGAGAATTCAGCTTTAAGTCGGATCGCCCCAAATATCCTGATTTTTATGACTTAAGGTTGAATAATAAAATTATAACTTTTGCTGTTGATTCATGCGAAGATATAAATTTCAAAGCAAAGGAAACTGGTTTTTCTACAGATTATGAAGTAACAGGTTCTGAAACGTCATTGCTAATTCAAAAATTACGTAAATCAGTTATGAGCATTCAACAAAAAGCAAATGCTTTAAGAGATAATATTAGCTTAGATGAACGAAAAGCAATGATTGCTGAAATTGAAAATGACATTCAATCTCATAAGGAAATGGCACGTAAATTAATTCTACAAGATCCACGTTCTTTAGCAGCTTATTTTGCCATCTACCAACAGGTAAATAATACCTATTTGTTCTCGCCTTATGTAAAAACTGATAAACCTTATTGTGCTGCAGTTGCAACATCATTCAATGCTTATATGCCTGAATACGTACGCACTAAAAATTTATACAGTTTGGTTATGGATGCCATTAAAACCGAGCGAAAGGAAAAACAAAAAGAAGAGTGGAATAAGGTTTTGGAAAACGATGGAGTCGGTTATATCGATATTGCATTGAAGGATAAAAACAATGTCGTAAGGAAAATTTCCGAATTGAAAGATAAAGTCATTTTAATTGACTTTTCAACTTATGATAGCGAACAAAGTGTGAATTACACTTTTTCCTTACGGGAATTGTATAATAAATACCACAAGCGTGGGTTTGAGATTTATCAGGTTTCACTGGATCAAAACAAATTAATTTGGGAACAATCGGTTCAGAATATCCCATGGATTTGTGTACGTGACGAAAATGGGCCTAATACCACCTATGTGGCTACTTACAATGTTTCATCCACTCCAACCACTTTTTTAATTAATAATAAAGGATCTATAGTCGCTCGAAACCTTGATTTTGAGACATTGAATACTGAAATTGAAAAAAACCTGTAAATGGATTTGATTTTTGAAGGATTAGTGTTCAGTTGGTCAATAATGCAATTCAATAATGCACAACTTCATTAAAAACACGGCTTTATCTCTTGGATTCGATGCCTGTGGCATAGCTAAGGCTGAAGAGTTAACCGAAGATGCCGGGTTTATGAAATTGTGGATAGATAGTGGTCAAAATGGTGAAATGAGCTATTTGGCACGCAATTTTGAAAAAAGGGTAGACCCTCGCATACTAGTACCGGGATGTAAATCAATAGTTGTAGTTTTGCTAAACTACTTCCCTGAAAACAAGCAGATTTCATCATCACCTCAAATTGCAAAATACGCTTACTCCGAAGTGGATTATCATACCGTTCTGAAAGAAAAACTAAAATCCCTGGAAGATCAGATCTGTTCAAAATACGGTACAGATTCTGTCACTCAGGGCTACCAACATTTATTTGTGGATTCAGCACCTGTACTCGAACGTCGCTGGGCAGAGCGAGCCGGATTAGGTTGGATTGGCAAACATACCCAATTAATCCATCCGGGTTTAGGTTCTTATACATTTATAGGGATTCTTATGCTGAGAATTGAAACAGAATACGATAAGCCCATTCTTCCTCATTGTGGAAATTGTACCCGATGTATCGATGCTTGTCCTACGAAAGCATTATCAAACGGGACTTTAGATGCCCGTCGATGCATTTCATATTTAACTATCGAAAACAAAAATGAAATTCCTTCCGAATTTGAAACTAAATTATCGGGTAATGCATTGGGATGTGATATATGTGCAGATGTCTGTCCTTGGAATAAAAAATGGGCTATTCCTCACACACATTCAGAACTAAGTCCGGTAAAAGAAATACTAAATTGGGATACCAACTCATGGCATCTGCTTTCAAATGAAAATTTCAATGTTATCTTTAAAAAATCAGCGATTAAAAGAGCTGGTTTTGAAAAATTAAAGCAAAATATTAATGTTGTAATAAACAACAAAGTATAAACTTCAACTTTTACACATTACGCACTCTCAATCAAATGGATTTGAAATTAAACTTTTAAAATTTCCATCTTGGTTGTTTATATCGAATTTCAAAAAGATTACATTTGTTTCCTGACTGAACAGACGAAGTTAAATTATCGCTTTTGTTTGAATTACTTATCTCATCGTTTTAGCAAAAAATATAATCATCCATATTCGAAAAATAATTTGAATGTGAAATCAAGCTATTAATCCCACTTTTTTATTAATACTTAGTTTATCTTCGCTGTTTTCCGCAAATAATTATTACTTTTGCAAACTTTTTCGATATAATAAATCAAATCTAACTCACTTAGATGATTTATAAAAATCAAATCCGTCTTACTTAGTTTTACAACAAAACTTTCAAATATCGCAAACATATGAAAAACAAGTATAAAGATCTTATTGAGCAAAGTTTTGAATTTCCTGATGAAGATTTTAATATTATTGAAAATGAATTAGAATGGTGTGGCGTTCCACTTATGGATATTATAAAACAATATGGAACACCGTTACGAATAGCATATCTTCCAAAAATCACTCAAAACATACAACGTGCCAGACGAATGTTCAATGTAGCGATGGCCAAGGTTGATTACGATGGTGATTATAATTATTGTTATTGCACTAAAAGTTCTCACTTTTCTTTTGTAATGGAAGAAGTGTTGAAAAACGGCGTAAATCTGGAGACATCATCGGCTTTTGACATCAATATTATGGAGTCCCTTTTCGAGCAGGGCTTACTTAAACCGGATACATTTGTTGTATGCAACGGATTTAAGCGACCACAATATGTTGAGAACATACATGGTTTAATTAAACTTGGATTTACAAATGTTATTCCTATTCTGGACAACAAATTTGAATTAGATCTGCTTCTTAAAAACTTTGATGTTCCTTTCAAGGTGGGAATTCGGATCGCTGCCGAAGAAGAACCAAAGTTTGATTTCTATACTTCACGTCTTGGTGTCAGATACAATGACATCATCCCTTATTACATGAAACATATTGCAAACAACCCGCAGGTTGAGCTTAAAATGTTACATTTCTTTATCAATACGGGAGTAAAGGATACAGCCTACTATTGGAATGAATTGAATAAAGCAGTTAACTTGTATTGCGAATTAAAAAAGAAATGCCCTGAATTGGATAGTCTTAATATTGGGGGTGGTTTCCCTATTCGAACCCATTTAGATATGGCTTACGATTACGAATACATGGCTGAAGAAATTGTGGCTCAAATTAAAACAATTTGTACTCAAAATGATGTCCCCGAACCTCATATCTTTACTGAATTTGGATCATATACTGTCGGGGAAAGCGGTGCAATGCTTTACTCCATTGTAAACCAGAAAAAACAAAATGACCGTGAGCTTTGGAATATGATTGACAGTTCGTTTATGACAACTTTACCTGACACATGGGCTATCAACCAACGCTATGTATTTTTAGCTATAAATAACTGGGACTCCGAATATGAGCGGGTAAATTTAGGCGGTTTAACCTGTGACAGCGAAGACTTTTACAATGCAGAAGTGCATTCTAATGCTGTTTTTTTACCCAAAATGCATGAAGACAGGGAGCAATATATAGGCTTTTTTCATACAGGTGCCTATCAAGAATCACTTAGCGGTTTTGGAGGTATTCAACATTGCCTTATCCCTGCACCAAAACTGGTTATTATTGACAAAGATGAAGATGGTGAGTATTTTACAAAATTATTTGCTAAAGAACAAAGTTATAAATCAATGTTAAAGATACTTGGATACTGATTAGGTCGCTATAGTTATGTTTATAAATTTAGGTATAAAAAATGCGCACTGTAAAATAGTGCGCTTTTTTTATTCCAATTATAGAAAAACATTGTAAGATAATAAATTTCATTAACTCTGGAATTAATAAAAAACAATTAAAGATTTAAGTTGGCGTTTAACTTATTTATTAATGGATTTGCATACATTTCCAGCATCTTAAGCCGTAAATATACCACATCTTTATTTTCAATTTCAATTTTTGCTATCTGTCTGGAAAAATATCGTTCTACTTCTTGTTTTTCAATTTTAGAGTATTCGAGAGCAAAACGATCACCTTCATTCAATAAATCGTATGCAATTTTATTAATTGGAAAAATTGTATAACTTTCATGTATTCTGTGATCAATCAGTTCTGCAACAAGTGTTATCTGTTCACTTCTATGACTTGTTTGAGTTGATATCGTTTTCAATTCTTCGTTAATAACTCCAGTCAACTCATACACAACTGCACCTTTATAACCCATCACGCCGGTTTCCATGTTAAGTAAATCATCCTGAGGCATTTTTTGGAAATCAGGGTTATCTCGTTTTTGTTGAAATTCCTTCGCTTTTAAAAAATCACATGGATCGTATTCGTAGGAAATGCAAAGCGGGCAAATATTCAATTTCATAAGATTTTCAGTAAAACTTTCCCGACCTGCCATATTAAACATCTTCAACAAACTTTCCTGAGTCCGATCATTT
>JAQTOL010000132.1 GCA_028748945.1 Paludibacter sp. | reverse complement strand
CATTAATAGTAACATTTGCAGGAATAGTCAGCGTACCTGTATATTTGGTCGTACCATCCGGCAGTGCAGCAACTTCCGCAGCTCCATCTACTACATTATATGCAATACCATCTACAACTACTGCAGGATCGGCAGCATACACTGACCCAACTGACAAAACACCGAATACAAAAAAAACAGTTAAAAGCGCTTTTTTAAATAAGTAATTTGTTTTCATAATAAATAAAATTAAATGATTAAATAATTAAATAGTTAATAAATAAACCTCAGACAGGAGGCTTGCTGTTTTGTTTGGAATTTCACAATATAGATTCCTTTCGACAGTCCTGATAAACTTAGAGAGCGAAGTTCGGTATTATCATTAGAATTTCCTATTAATACGCACTTACCGGATATATCATAAATCTGAGCCGAAAGCAGCTTTTCATCTGTCAGCACTCGGAGTCTGGCAGCTGCTTCATCCACATAAACAGAAATTGGTTTTTCAACAGAAACGTTCGTTACATTATCGGTCAGTGTATTATGCAACATAATAACAAATCCTCCACCCTGAGCCATATCTATGGACAACTTGGTGTTTTTTGTGATAGTCATTGTTTGATTTACATATTCTTTCGGCTGAAGGCTAGATTCCGGACTATCTTTCAAAATGGTTGCCTGATAGGTTGTATCAGGAGATAAGAAACTAAAATCTACATTTATTGTTCTGGCATCCCAATTACTCATCCCTCCAACATACCAATCTTTGCCTTTTTGTTTTGCAATTAAAATATATTGACCGAGTTTTGCATCCAAAGGAACCGTTTTATCCCAGACAGTCGGAACTTTTGACAAAAAATCCAGCACATCAGGATATTTATTGTATTCGGTAGGAGAATCACATAAGTACCCTAACCATTGGTCATAAACGATATACATAGACAATTCATGTGCTCTGGTACCCATACTCATTGGTACGGTATTATCCTGGTCAATCGGGACAAAAGCAGCAGCTGTCGTGTTTCGCATAGAGCCCGGTGTATAATCTTCAGGGCCAGCCAGGGAACGAATAAACGGAAACAAGGTGTGGTAATCGGGCGTTTCATCGTTACGCCAGAAGTTATCTTCTGCTCCACGCACTGCTTCAAAATTTAAAATATTGGGATAAGTGCGGTTCGTTCCGGTCGGCACAGGACATCCGTGGAATATAGCCACCATTTTACTGTCTGCCAGACGTTGGGCAAAATCATACCCCCACCGCATGGCAACCTGATCATTCCGTTCAAAGAAATCTATCTTTGCTCCCGACACTCCCCATGCTTTCATTTTACGAATCCAGTCACCCGGATTCTGACGTACATTACTTGCCCATGTCCAAACTATTATCTTTACATTCTTTGTTTTAGCATATTTACAAAGCTCCAACAACCAAGACTCCTGATATCCAGCATCTAATGTCATGTATTCAAGATTATTAGCCGATGCCCAGTCAATATAATATTCATAAAGTTGTATACTCAGGTTTTTATTCCCCACCGGGAATGAAACACCTTCCAGCATAGCTTTATGCCACCATTCCCAAGCTGATTTTCCCGGTTGAATCCAGGATGTATCAGTCAATTTGCAAGGTTCAGCCAGTAAATAAACCAATTGATTATTCAGCAGCAATTTATCATCATTGACGGCTATTATTACGCGCCATGGAAACGTACGGCTCCCACTGGTTTTTGCAATGTAAGCTTCCCGTTCATAAACCAAATGAGTAGAATAGTAATCAGTCGAATCCATAACGCTTTTCGGGTATTTGGCCCACATACCACGCATACTCTTAGTTCCTGAACTGCGGTTACTTTTCATATACATTCCGGGATAATCATACGTCCCGGCTTCTGTTACAGCCACTTTATAAGGTGTACCTAAAAATTCAAATAATACCGGAGTAACTGAAAACTTAGTATCAGCTATTGCAATCGGAGCACTATAAGTATTGTAGGTCCGTTCAAAATTGCGAAAGCCCTCATTAACCGGATAGGATATTCCATTATCTCCCTGTTCCATATTAGTATTTGTATCACATTCCGGGAAATAAACTTTTGGGATAGTGGTGAAATTAAATACTGCATCTTCACTATTTACGATTATCTGGCCTCCAAAATTCGTTACAAACCGATATGCCAGCCCTTCATCATAAGCCCGGACCACCAGATTGTAATTTTCATTAAATTCAATTACCAATTCATTGTAAGCCTCTGTTAAGGTCTTATTTTTACCAATCGGTGTATTAATTTGGTTATTAACGCTGCTTGTCTGGGTATCTTTTACAGTCCCGGCCCCCACTACAGTTCCATTCGAGAGATTAAGCCCTATCGAAGAGGGCGATATCAATTGCGTATTCGAATACCAGATTTCATAGGTCGTACCAGCATTAACGTGTAGGATTATTTTTAATTGATTATTTGGCGACACTACTTCATAATCCACTGCATGCAGGCAATGAATGGTGAAAAGAGAAATAAATAAAAATAATATTGATTTTTTGTTCATTATCCGATGCTTATTTTTTAAAAAATTTCTTATCCCGGAATGTGAAGGAAACTTTTATAGCATCCTTCACTCCGAAATATTAAGATTGATAGTTAATACCCTGGATTTTGATCCTTGGTCACATCCATGTATGGATTATTCTTTAATTCTATTTCAGGAATAGGCCAACGAACATTAAAATCCTGGATAGTACCTTTGGCTTTTGCCCAAGGATTACGTTCTTTAATCAACTTAACAAAGTTGCCTGTACGAATAAGGTCCATACGACGCCAACCTTCAAAACATAGTTCTCTCATCCTTTCATCCATTATATTAACACGAAACTGATCTTGAGAAAGTCCTGTCCATTCCTTATCTGCCGGTAAGATTCCACCCCATGCACGCATACGGACACGGTTTACTACAGTCATTGCATCTGTTGTATTGCCAAGTTCATTCAAACATTCAGCATAACATAAAAGAACATCAGCAAAACGGATTAAAGGATAGTTTTTCCCTGACCAGTAGATGCTTCTTCCGGATGTTGCATCAGTTGCCAGAGTTGTTGAAGTAAATTTATCAAGCCTTCTATCTTCATATTTCTTAATATGTGGGTCAAGTTCATCAGCACCCCATGATGGGATCGTGTACTTTTGTCCATGATAGGTGAAATCGGTACGAATACTTACATCTTTACGTTGGTCCCCATCTTCCCATACTCCTCCAGCTGCCTGCATTTTATAAGCATACTCCGTTGGAAGAACTACATCATATCCGCCAATGTAACAGGATTCACCCAGACTTGCCAGGGTGCGGGAACCCATATCCCATTGCCAGTAATTTGGTGCCTGACTATTACAAATATAGTTCAGTTCAAAAACGGATTCGTTGGAGTTAAACTCAAACTTTCCATATTCATCAAACAAAGTGGAATATTTAGGCTCTAAAGAATAACTATTCAAAATCTGAGCGAAATATCCTCTGGCTGTGTCAAAATTACGATATCCACTTTCAACCGGAGCATACATAAACAACTTACCTAACATGGCTATAGCTGCACCAACAGTCGCTCGCGACCCGGTTTGTTTCCCTTTAGTCAAATGCTGCGACGCATAGGTCAGATCATCAAATATCTGGGTCCATACCACATTCAATGGTTTTCTGGACATATCTATTGCTGTATTATTCAAATCCTGAATCTCAATTACAGGAACTTCTCCCCAATACATAGTCAATTCAAACATACACATAGCTCGCACAAAACAAGCATTCGCTCTTAATAATTTGATTTTATTTAAAGTAGTTGAATCTGTTGTATTTTCAGCAAGAAGCTCCAATCCGCGAATACTTTGGGCAGCAACATTAACAGTAGGCCATCTTCTTTGCCACATTTCACTCACCTGAGACGAAGATTGATTTAACATCCCATCATAATTATCCAGACCAGCCTGACCGGCATCTGTCATTTGGACAATACCTTGTTTTGTCTCATCCAATCCTAACATTGTGAAAGTCAAACCCGCACGTCCTGACTTAGCATTCGCGTAAGTAGTATATAAACCATCTACCAAAGGTTCCAAAACATTCAAATCAGTATATGCTTGTTGAGGCGACAAAGATGTTTTCGGTAGTTGATCCAGAAAATCGGAACAAGAATAGGTTCCAGCTACAATTGATAATACAATTGTCAATATTTTTATATTAATATTCTTCATATTTTGACTCATTTATAGATTATTTGATATAATAACTTGAATTAGAAGGATAGATTTAATCCAAAAACAAACATTCTCGTTGGAGGATACCAATCTCCCGTTTCAGGATCATAACCCTTATATGGAGTTATGCAAAACAGATTAGAAGCTGTTGTATAAAGCCTGACATTACTTAACAGTAAATTATGTATAACCTTTTGAGGAAATGTATAAGCTAAGGTCAATGTCGACAAACGTAAGAATGAAGCATCCTGTACAGAAAAATCCATGTTACTAGCTGAAAATGTACTATAATATAAATTATCAGATGGATCATCCATCATTGGGCGTGGGAACTTAGCTCCTGTATTTTCAGGAGTCCATCGATCCAGTAAGTCAACTGACGCAAGACCTTTTCCCGTACTTCCAATCATGGATTCATATAAATAACTAAGCTTTTTTCCTCCAACCGAATAATTAAACACGGCATTCAACGATATACCTTTGTACGTAAAATCAGTTGAAAATCCTCCGTAAAACTTCGGGTCCGGCGAACCTACTATTACGCGGTCTTTGTCATCAATTTTATTATCACCATTAACATCCAAAGGATATAAATCTCCAGGTTTTACAGTACGTCCACCCCAGTCGATCTTGTTCAAACGTTCCATATCACTTTCCTGTGCAATACCACCGGTTTTCCAGATATAAATGGTATTACGGGACTGACCAACAAACAAGTTTCCTTCCTTTTGTAGATTTCTGTCAGCATCATAATTGAGAATATAATCATTCTTTCCATATAATTGAGTTACTTTATTTTTATCGGCCGATATATTTGCCGATAAATTCCACTGGAAGTCCTTTGTGTTAATTGCTTTGACATCGACAGTCAATTCAACCCCTTTGTTTTCGATCGCTCCAACATTTACAACTTCTGTTTTAAATCCGCTTGAAGGGAATATAACACGAGTCATCAACAATTCTTGGTTTAGGATACTAAAGGCATCGGTGGTAACATGAATCCTGTTATTTAGGAATCCCATATCTAGTCCAACGTTGAATTGTTTCTGTGCTTCCCAGGAGATATTTTTGTTTCCAATCCTATCATCAGCTGCGTACGTTGTAAAACCTTGAGTTACCTTACCATTATAATGGGTAACATACGAATAATCATCAATTTCCTGGTTTCCAACCAATCCGTAACCTACACGAAGTTTTAATTGGTCAAAAATAGACTGGCCTTCCATAAACCCTTCTTCCACTACATTCCATGCCCCAGAGATGGAAGGGAAAAAACCCCATTGGTTTCCATGTGCAAATTTGGAAGAACCATCATATCGTGCTGTTGCAGTCAGATAGTATTTGCCTGCATAGTTATAATTGACACGTCCAAAGTAAGATAACAAGGAAGAAGTTGTAAAGTCTGAGCTGACAGAGCGGTTCGCAATATTATTTGAGGCTCCAAGATTGTAATACAAGAATATATTACTTTGAAACCCTCTTGCAACAACATTGGTATAATCCCGGTCAGTTCTTGATGCACTCGAACCTACCAATACGTTGAATCTATGTAAGCCGAGTGTCTTTTCATATGTAATCGTGTTATCCCACTGCAACATGGTCCTTTCATCCCGATTGTGGGTTGCTTCACCAAAATGCGCATATCGAATTGCTTCCTGAATATTGTTAGGTACATATTTAAATCCCGATTCATTAAAATAATTTACCGACAATGTCGTACGCATATTCAATCCTTTAATTGGACTAATATTCAAGAAATTTGACGAAATCAAGCGATTACGGGTACGATTATTATCGATTTTCAGTGTGTTTAGTGGATTAAAATAGTTTTGATCATAAAAACCACCGTAATTCAACGTCAAAATATCGCTACTTATTGCCAGCATTGGATTTGCACCACGTGCTTTATCAAATACGCCATCATCACTGAAAATCTCAGCTTCTGAACGGACAAACGAAGTGTTGGTTCCTACTTTCAACCAAGTCTTAATATTATAATCTGCGTTGATACGACCGCTATATTTAGTATCGCTCAGCTTCTTCAACATACCTTGCTGGTTTGAATAGCCAAAACTTAAAAAATACGAACCCTTATCGGTGCCTCCTGAAAAACTCAATGCATGATTCTGCTCAATACCATCACGGGTAACGGCGCCCATCCAATCGTTATCTTTAAAATTAGGATCATTATAGGCATCAAGCTCATATTGACCAAATACAAAACCACCACCTCCGCTGGTCGGATTGTAAGCCGTCATCACTCTGTTTTGGATAAACGAATTCAGGTCCGCATCAGTTGCGTTCGGATAATTTGCCTTATAGCTGTTGACAGCAGCATCTCTCCGTAATTCGAAAAGTTGTTTAGAGTTCATTGTTTTTGGCATATTGGCATAGCTTCTTACGCCTACCCAACCATCATAGTTGATTTTGCCCTCTCCACTTTTTCCTTTTTTGGTTGTGATCAATACTACACCATTGGCACCACGCGAACCATATAAAGCTGTCGATGATGCATCTTTTAAAATTTCAATTGAGGCAACATCGTTCATATTAATCGAATTAAAACCACCACCGAAATTATCCAAAACCAGACCATCCACAACATAAACCGGATCAGTTGCTCCGTTTATAGTATTAATACCACGTATTTTGATTGAAGAATCGTCTCCCGGTTTTGCTGCACTGTTAATCAACACCCCAGCCACACGACCTTCAAGTGCCTGATTAATGCTGGTCACAGGTTTTTCTTCCAGAACCTTACTGCTAACACTACCAACAGCACCGGTCAAATCACTTTTTTTCATAGAAACTCCTACAACAATAACTTCATCCAGGTTTTGTGCATCGCCTACCATTGTGATATTGATATTTTTTCTATTTTTCACAGCAGTTTCTTGTGGAGTATAACCTACATAGGTAAATACTAAAGTTCCATTTGAAGGTGCTGATAAACTATAATTACCATCAAAATCGGTGACGGTGCCTATTGAAGTCCCTTTTACAATAATACTAACACCAATCAGTGGTTCTGAGTCTGATGCATCTTTTACTGTTCCATTAATATTGATGTTCTGTGCAATTATGGGTAAGCAGCCAAACAGCAACAGGAAATAAATAAATAAATGTGTTTTTCTCATAAATAAAAAATTTATTAATAATTAATACTCTTATAAATACTCTTGGTAATACAAATTGTTAACTTGATTTCTGACAATTTAAATCAACTTAAAATCCAGATTTCATTTCAATTTTCAAATAATGAAGACAATCAGTATCGTTTATTTCCGTTCTTAACGAACTGAATGCTCAATTATAATTGAGTAAAACGTAGCCAATAATTACCAATTTGGCCTCATTGTTAAAATAAACCCGTTCAAAAAACTAATTTTCTATTATTTGCAACAACTTTTTCAGTTGCCTTCTTTTTATTATAACTAAAATAATTAACAACGTCTAATTTTATAAACTTTTCTTTTTGTCACAGCATTCAATACTTTTCATTTTTTAAAAGTCTGGCATCGAAACCATTCAAGACAGACATTAATATAAAATATGATATTTAAATTTACAAATAATTTTCACGACAAAAGTTTAGGATATTTAATGCCTTATTTGTTATACAATTCCATTTTAAAGTTAAAAATATCACACCCGACAAGTATAAAAAGTAATGGTCAAAAAAATCAACTTGATTCAACACCTTAAAATTTCAGTTCAATTCAGGCGAGTACAGAAAAAAAATGATCGCATTTTAGGCACTACCTTCAAATTTTGTCATGAATTATCGACTAATAAATTGAAGAATAGTCTAGTTTAACAAATTCATATTTATCAACAGAATATTGAATTTGTGAAACAAAATTAAAATATTCTATTCAACATGACTTAGACTAATAACAACTTAATTTCAAAACTGTAGCTAAC
>JAQTOL010000131.1 GCA_028748945.1 Paludibacter sp. | reverse complement strand
ACCACCCAGAACACATGCCATGAAATTATCATCTGCACCGACAAACGTCCCCGGTACAGCTTGAGGTATAATCGCAAAAAAGAACGTCAGAATGGCAACTCCATAAATTGTACGAAGGCTAAATGCCAGACCAACAGAGCGAACAGCAATTACAAGCAAAACAAAATTTATTGCAAAATAGGTAATTGAGATAGGAATACCCGTTGCATAAAATACGATTGCACCGATACCTGTAACTCCACCACCCGTAATTAAGTGAGGAAGTAGAAAACCTTTCCATGCGGAACTGTACATCAATAAACCAAAAGCTATAAATATGTATTCCCTTATGGATGTCCAGGTTTCTTTTGTAATTGATTTTAAATTCATATTATAAAAATTTATATCGAGATTACAATACAATATTTACTATTTTCCCCTGGACAATGATCACTTTCTTTGGTGATTTACCTTCCAGATATTTCAATGTTTGCTCATTAGCCATAGCTATTCTCTCAACATCTTCCTTACTCATATCAGCCGGAAGCTCCAACATGAAACGTACTTTCCCGTTAAATGAAATAGGATATTTTACAGCTGTTTCTTTCAGGTATTCTTCATCGCAAATTGGAAAAACAGCATCACAAACGGTGTCCTCATTTCCCAATATGTGATATAATTCCTCCGCAATATGAGGGGCAAAAGGAGCTATTAAAATTGTGAGTGGTTCCAGAATTTGTTTTTTACTGCATTTAAGCGTAAACAACTCATTAACACAAATCATAAATGCCGATACAGAGGTATTGTAGGAAAAATTCTCAATATCAAAAGTAACCTTTTTGATGGTTTTGTGCAATATCTTAAGTTCTTCAGCACCCGGAGTTTCATTATTTACAATTAAAGTATCTTCTTTGTAGAATAATGTCCATAATTTTTTCAGGAAGCGATGTACTCCATCGATTCCGTTGGTGTCCCAGGGTTTCGATTGTTCCAATGGTCCGAGGAACATTTCGTATAAACGTAAGGTGTCGGCACCGTATTTTTCTACAATATCATCCGGATTCACAACATTATACATTGATTTTGACATTTTCTCTACTGCCCAACCACAATGGTATTTGCCATCCTCCAAAACGAATTCGGCGTTTTTGTACTCCGGATTCCAGTTCTTGAATTTTTCAGTATCCAATACATCATTCGAAACAATATTGACATCAACGTGAATGGCTGTTGTTTCGTATTGATCTTTTAGGTTTAATGAAACAAATGTATTGGTATCTTTGATCCGATATACAAAATTACTTCGCCCCTGTATCATTCCCTGGTTTACCAGTTTCTTGAATGGTTCATCTTCACAAACCAATCCAAGATCAAACAGGAATTTATTCCAGAAACGGCTGTAAACCAAGTGACCGGTTGCATGTTCGGTTCCACCGATGTACAAATCTACACTTCGCCAATATTGATTTGCTTCTTTACTTACCAAAGCCTTATCATTTTTAGGATCCATATAGCGGAGGTAATATGCCGAAGATCCGGCAAAACCGGGCATGGTATTCAGTTCCAAAGGGAAATGATCTTCGGTTTCCCAATTTTGTGCGCGTCCAAGTGGTGGTTCTCCTTTTTCCGTTGGAAGGAATTTATCAATTTCCGGAAGTTCTAGTGGTAATTTGCTTTCATCAAGCATGTATGGTAATTCATCTTTATAATACACAGGAAATGGTTCACCCCAATATCGTTGCCGACTGAAAATAGCATCGCGTAGTCGGAAATTTACTTTCACACGCCCGATTCCTTTTTCAGAAATATATTCTTTTGCTTTCTGAATGGCTTCTTTTACAGTCAGACCGTTCAAAAATCCGGAATTCATCATGATACCTTCTTTGGCATCAAAACTTTCTTCACTAACATCACATCCTTCGATAAGTGCTATAACTGGTAAATTGAAATACTTCGCAAAAGCATAATCACGGCTATCGTGAGCAGGGACGGCCATGATGGCACCGGTTCCGTAACCTGCCAGTACATAATCTGAAATCCAAATTGGAATTTCCGTTCCACTTACCGGGTTGATAGCGTAGGATCCCGAGAAAACTCCTGATACTCTCCGGTCGGCAATACGCTCACGTTCAGTACGTTTTTTTGTAGCTGCTACATAATTTTCAACCGCGGTTGCTTGTTCGACAGTAGTCAGTTGTTTAACCAGTTCACTTTCGGGTGCTAAAACCATAAAAGTTACACCATAGATAGTGTCGGCACGGGTGGTAAAAACCTCAAAATTGAAATCCCTGTCTTTTATATTGAAAGTCATTTCTGCTCCTTCAGAGCGTCCAATCCAGTTCTTTTGTGTTTCGGTTAAAGATTCGGTCCATTCAATGGTATTCAATCCATCCAACAAGCGTTGCGCATAAGAAGAAACACGCAAACTCCACTGACGCATTACCCGTTGTTCAACCGGATGACCACCACGAACTGAAACTCCTTCGCTGACTTCATCGTTAGCCAGTACCGTTCCTAATGCAGAACACCAGTTCACCTTTAGATCGGCCAAATAGGCAATCCGGTAATTAAGTAATATCTCTTGTTGTTCTTTTTCAGTTTTTGATTTCCATTCTCCGGCAGTGAAATTCAACTCTTCGGTACAAGAAGTATGAATTTCAGCTGTTCCATTAGTTTCGAATATTTTAACCAGAGATTCAATACTTTGAGCCTTTTGAAGTTTTGTATTGAAATAATGATTGAACATTTGAATAAAAGCCCACTGAGTCCAACGGTAATAATCGGGCTCGCAAGTCCTTATTTCTCGGTTCCAGTCGTAGCAAAACCCTATCTTATCCAATTGCTCGCGGTAACGTGCAATATTTTTCTTTGTTGTAACAGCCGGATGCTGACCGGTTTGAATGGCGTATTGTTCAGCGGGTAAACCGTAGGCATCGTAACCCATTGGGTGAAGTACATTGAACCCTTTTAAACGTTTGTAACGACTAAAAATGTCAGATGCGATATAACCAAGCGGATGACCTACGTGTAAACCTGCACCTGATGGATAGGGAAACATGTCTAAAACATAGTATTTGGGTTTTAGTTGATCTATTTCTGTTTTATAGGTATTGTTGTTTTTCCAAAAACTTTGCCATTTTTGTTCTATCTCTCTGAAATTGTACTCCATAATCTGTGAAAATAATTAATTAACGTTGCATTTATTCCATTTTTTTGTCGTGAAATCAGCATGCAAAGTTAATCAATTTAACGGAATAAATAGTCAGGAAAACGTACTAAAAAACACATTCAATGTTTTTTAATACATGACGTACAGTTCAGTTGGAAAAAAATGATTATTTTTGTAAGTTAATTTTTAAAATTTGAATGAAAATGTCAAAACCAGAAGTTATTGTCCATTACAAAGTTCCGGAGCCAACTCTAAGACGTTTACCTTGGTATTTAGCCTATGCTAAATTGGTTTTGAAGGAAGGAGAGAAGTACTTATCTTCAACTCAAATTGCGAAAAATATTGCGGTTGATGCTTCCATGGTTGCTAAAGATTTATCTTTTGTCAATATTGCCGGTCGTACCCGCGTAGGATACAATGTTGCTGATCTTGTTGGAATTCTTGAGTCATTTTTAGGATTTACCAATTCACACAAGGCGTTTTTATTTGGTGTTGGTAATTTAGGTGGAGCATTGATGCATGATAATGGACTCGAACAATTCGGATTAGAAATTGTGGCGGGTTTTGATGTTAAGTATGAATTGACAGGTACCAGTATAAACCATATTCCTATTCATCATCTTGACCGGTTTGCCGAGTTGCAACAACAGACAGGTATCAATATCGGGGTTCTTACGGTTCCTGTCGAGAGAGCACAAATGGTTTCCGAATCTATGATTGCCGGAGGCATTCAGGCAATTTGGAATTTTACTCCTTTCCGGATTCGCGTTCCTGAAAATATAATCGTTCAAAACACATCAATTTATGCCCATTTAGCTGTGATGTTTAATCGTTTAAATGCTATCAAAGAAAGTGAAAAAAAAATAATCAATAAACTAAAATAACAGATTAATTAATGAAAATATTTGCAATCGGTCAGAATTATCAGGAACATAATAAAGAATTAAATAGTAAAAATCCCACGGAACCGGTCGTGTTTATGAAGCCCGATTCAGCATTATTGAAAAATAACAAACCCTTTTTTATACCTGATTTCACTCAGGAACTACACTACGAAACAGAATTGATTATCAAATTCAATCGATTGGGGAAAAATATCGATTCAAAATTTTCATATCGTTATTTTGCCGAAATAGGTTTAGGAGTCGACTTTACCGCACGGGATTTACAACGCAAATTGAAAAGTGAAGGCAAGCCCTGGGAAATTAGTAAGGCATTTGATAATTCAGCAGTAATCGGACAATTTCTACCGGTTGCCGGGTTGGGCGATATTCAAAAGATTCAATTCCGTCTGGATATTAACGGGAAAACAGTTCAGGCGGGTAATTCGTTCGATATGATTTTTCCGGTTAATGAACTAATAGCATACGTAAGTCGTTTCTTTACCATCAAAATAGGTGATATTCTTTTTACCGGAACACCTGTAGGTGTAGGGAAAGTTTTTATTGGTGACCGGTTGGAGGGCTATATCTTTGACAAGAAAATGTTTGATTTCGAAATTAAGTAATCAATACAAATTTGTTGTTGAATAATAAACGACTTTTTCGTTCGTTACTATTTAGTAATTCTCCAAATCAAGATCTTTTTGTTTCATGAAATATAAAATTGCTATTTTTGTTTTTTTATACTTGTGCGGTTTCGTAATAAGCGCTCAGACTTTGCAAACTACCACTCATAAGTTAGCTTGGGATGAGCCAGTAAAATGGTATCTTGATTCTACTTCCGTCGACGTTATATCTTTTGCCGGAGCAAAATATCCGTTAAATAACCGTTTGCCTTATTTTAATCAACGAATAACTTGCGATAAAGCATTTTCTTATCAGGCTGAATTGAAAAATCCAGTGTATATCCCATTGACAAATGAAGAAAATGTCATTATTACCGGAAATTCCATTCCAAATGAAGTCACAGTTCAGACGAATATACTAAGTGAGCGTGGGTCTAACTATTTTGATATTAATATTTTACCATTTGCGGTTCAAGATGGCAAAATTCTAAAACTTACCAGTTTCGATTTGCAAATTAGTAAAACCAAACTTCCGCAAAAAATTTCTTCAACATCGCTGCATACCTTTGCAGCATCATCTGTATTGGCTCAAGGCCGGTTTGTGAAAATAAAAGTAACAAACAGCGGGATTTATAAATTGACTTTTGAAGATTTGAAATCGATGGGAATTGATCCTGCAAATGTTCGGATTTTCGGATATGGAGGCGGTATACTTGAGCAAAGTTTTTCACTTGATAAGATAGATGATTTGCCGGAAGATGCTATCTGGATGGAAAAGGGTTCGGATGGGGTTTTTAATGCAGGTGATTATATTTTATTTTATGCACAGGGAATCAATCGTTGGGCCTATGATAAATCAAAGTCGATGTTTACTCATTTCGCAAATTATTATTCAAAATATGGTTATTATTTTGTAACCTCCGATGCGGGAGTTGGAAAAAAAATCGTAGAAAAATCAATTAATGTTCCACAAGCTGCAACCATCAATAATGTTGAAGAGTTTACCGATTATCAGGTTTATGAAAAAGATATAGTTAATCTTGTTGAGTCAGGAAAAGAGTTTTACGGAGAAACTTTTAATGAAATGCTTTCGTTAAATATCCCGTTAAGCTTTCCAAATCCCGTCTCCAGCAATTCTACAAGAGTTCGTTTGGATGTGGCTGCAAATTCTACTGTTAACACCAGTTTTGTATTGAGTTTGAACGGTTCTCAGGCTAAAACGCTCCCTGTTTCATATAATTCTGGTGACATGTATACCCGGGCTATCGGAACTTCAGGAACCTATCTTTTCACTCCTTCAACTGATCAACTTTCATTCAATCTGACATATAACAAATCAACATCATCCTCATCGGTCGGGTATTTGAATTATTTGGAAGTAAATGTCCGTCGTCAACTTAAGATGTCCGGTTCGATGATGCAATTCCAAAATGTGGATTATTTAGGAGCAGGCACATATAACCGATACATGTTGAGTAATGCTAATGCCAATGTTCAGATATGGGATATTACTGATCCTGCAAATATAAGTAAAGTGGTTACAAGTCTGATCGGTGGAAAACTGACTTTTATAGATTCGGGTAATGACGTTAAGAGATATGTTGCAATTGATCCCACAGCTTCATCCGATTTTCCGAAACCGGAAATTGGAAGTGTGGTTCCAAATCAGGACCTTCATGCGATGGGAGCTGTAGACATGGTAATCATTACTCATCCTGATTTTTTATCTCAAGCCAATATTTTAGCTCAGGCACATAGGGAGATAGATAATTTGACGGTTGCAGTAGTTACAACTGACGAAGTATATAATGAATTCTCATCCGGTGCTCCGGATGCCACTGCTTATCGCTGGATAATGAAAATGTTTTATGACAGGGCTTTAGCCGCTAATAATACAGTTGATATACCCAAATATTTATTGCTCTTTGGAAGAGGAACCTATGACAACAGAAAGTTAATCTCAAATTCAGGTGATAACTTTATACTTACTTATCAGGCTGATAATTCACTAAAACAAACCGACTCATATGTTACGGATGATTATTTTGCACTTTTGGATGATAACGAAGGCGAAAATGTTATGGGTGGTTTAATGGATATTGGAGTGGGTCGTTTCCCGGTAACTACAGCACAACAAGCATCCGATGTAGTTAATAAAACTATCGGATATATGAAAAATTCCGGAAAAGGAATCTGGAAAAATCAGCTTTGCTTTTTGGCCGATGATGGTGATCAGGCTTTACATATGCGACAAGCCGACACGGTTGCAGAATCAGTAGGAAAAGCTTTCCCTGCTTACCAGCTTAACAAAATATACCTCGATGCTTATGTACAGGAAATTTCTGCAAGTGGTCAAAGTTATCCCTTAGCCAAAAGCCGTTTTCAGAATTTATTACGTTCGGGATTATTTTTGTTGAATTATACAGGTCATGCCGGTGCTTCAGGCTGGACTAATGAATCAATTCTTTCCAATGCCGATGTTAAAGCCTTGTCAAATCAACATCTGCCACTATGGATTGGTGCAACCTGCGATTTCTTACAATTTGATGTACAAATTGTTTCAGCCGGTGAACAGGTACTTTTAAACCCGGTTGGTGGTGGAGTTGGTATTCTGTCAGCTGCCCGTCCTGTATATGCTTCGCAGAATTTGACAATTGACAAGTTTGTTTGCGATGATCTTTTCAAGAAACAAAACGGGAGCGAAAAGCGTATTGGCGATGTAATTTCTGCTGCAAAGAATAAAGTTGGGAGTGAAATTAATAAATTGTGCTATGTTTATATGGGTGATCCGGCTGTTAAATTGAATTATCCGACAAAATTTCAGGTTATTACCACTAAAGTGAATGATAGTACAAGTTTTGGGAACGATACATTACGTGCTATGTCTGTGGCAAATATTCAGGGTATAATTGCTGACGAAAACGGAAATAAAATAAGCGATTATAATGGTACTTTACAGGCTGTTGTGTATGATAAAGTTCAGAGAATAACGACGTTGAATAATGAACATGATGGAGCATTGACTTATTCGGACAGACCGAATACTTTGTTTTCAGGAAATACGGAAATTGTAGATGGAGCATTTAGTTTTTCATTTAGATTGCCTAAAGATATTAAATATAACTTTGGAACCGGGAGAATTAATTATTATGCCCAGAATAATACTACTAATGATGAAGCACAAGGGTCTTTTGAAAATTTCCTGATTGGTGGAACAGATACGAATTATATTGATGAAACAGATGGACCTGCCGTTCAGCTTTATTTGAATTCCAAATCTTTTGTCTCGGGTGATAAGGTAAATGAAACGCCACTTTTTATGGCTGATATTTCTGATATTGATGGTATCAATACTGTCGGTAGTGGTATTGGACATGATGTTATGCTGACAATTGACCACGACCCGGCTCAATCGTATATACTGAATGAATATTTTCAGGCTGCACCTAATAGTTATACAGATGGCAC
>JAQTOL010000130.1 GCA_028748945.1 Paludibacter sp. | reverse complement strand
AGAGAAAAAACGATTAAAAAAAACAAAAGGAGAAGTGTTATAAAAATCCATGTTTCGGTTTGAGGTATGGTTGGATGCAGAATGCCTTCGAATCCGCGAGGTAAGTGTACAACAGATCTGATAGTATCATGGACGGTTGTTGAATCGATAACCGGTTCGGTGACCGGTCCCGATAAAACATGTGGAAACTCTTTATGAGCTGCTGGTATAACTGACTTTAAAGTATCGACAGCGGAATCAAGCCCCACGGTCGAATTTGTTTTCGGCATTGGCAAGTGCTTTACTTGAGGATCAACAGGTAAAGCTTTTATGCTATCGACCAATAGCTTTAAAGTGTCTCTAAAAGTCATTTGTATAAATTAGAGAGCTGCAAAACTTCGGGCATCCGCATCCCAACTGACAGAATTATTTATGGCAGTAAGAACTTCTTCCGGTGTTTCAACCACTGTCCACATTTTTCTGTGCTCTTCACGCATAAAATGTTCGTCTACAGCTCGGTTTAGCATTTCGATCAATGAATCGAAATATCCTTCAATATTTATAATCACAATGGGTTTAGTAAAAATGCCCAATCGTTTCCATGTTATCACTTCCAACAATTCCTCCAGGGTTCCACACCCACCCGGCAAAGCTACTACCGCATCTGCCAGCATTGCCATTTTCTCTTTCCGTTCGTGCATGGTTTCAACCAGAATCAGTTCTGTCAATGCGGTGTGATTCCATTCTACTTCACACATAAAACGGGGAATTACACCTGTTATTTCTCCTCCGGCTTCCAGCATGCTGTCGGCCAATTGTCCCATTAATCCCATTGAACCGCCACCGTATACAATGTGTAAGTGAGTATGGGCAAAAATTTTAGCAAGCCGGGCTGTTGCTTCGAAATAACTTTGTTTTACCTGCGTACTCGATGCACAATATACACAGATGGTTTTGTTCCCGTTTTGAGACATGTTTTGTTCAATTTTGGATAATTATATGCAAAAATACTGTTTTCTTTCCGTATTTTTGACCTTAAAATTAAAAATACAGGAAAATGATATTGGTTACAGGAGGAACAGGTTTGGTTGGAGGGCATTTGTTATGGCATTTATTAAATGAAAACGAAAGGGTTTCTGCCATTTGTCGTAAAACCAGTGACCCGAAACCACTTCATTCTATTTTTAGTTACTACACATCGAATCCAGATGATTTTCTGAAAAGAATTGATTGGAGAATTGCTGATGTACTCGATGAGACTTCAATTCAGGAAGCTTTGGTTGGAGTTGATGTGTTGTTCCATTGTGCCGCCGTAGTTTCATTGGGGAATAATTCCGGTTCTTTAATGGATACAAATGTCAGAGGTACCCGCAATGTGGTACAGGCAGCATTGAAAAACAGAGTTGCTAAATTCTGTTTTGTCAGTTCCATTGCAGCATGCGGAAGAGCAAGTACCGGAGGGAAAGTAGATGAGAATTGTAAATGGAATGATTCTCCCCATCAATCGCAATACGTTAAAAGTAAATATTATTCCGAACAAGAAGTCTGGAAAGGAATTGCCAAAGGGTTGCCTGCTTTTATTGTAAATCCCGGCGTTATTTTAGGCGTATCGGGAACGGTCACCGGAAGTTCTCAATTATTTAATCAGGTACAGAAAGGGTTGATATTTTATACGAATGGAGGAAGTGGTTATGTTGCTGTACAAGACGTTGTAAAAGCAATGATTCTACTTTCTAATTCCCCGGTTTTTGGGGAACGGTTCGTTCTGGTTGGTGATAACTGTAGCAATAAAGATATTTTGTATTGGATGGCCGATGGTTTTGGGAAACGTCGTCCGTTTATTCGTATTGGTAAGAGAATGCTTTGGACCGTTGGAATTTTGTCGGAGTTTATTGGAAAAGTTTTTCACTTTAGTCCCTTGATTGACAGAAGTACAGCACGTTCAGCCACGCGTCGCGAATATTATTCGGCTCAGAAAATTGAAAATACATTCGGTTTTCAATTTACTTCTATTGAAAAATGTATAAAAGAAGTTTGTGAGTTTAGAAATCGTACCCGGTATTAAAACTGAATTCCGGCTTTTAACCCCAAATTATTCATGCTTGTTTCACCGGTGTAAGTAAATGATCCTAAGCTGTTTGTTTCGGTAAGTATTCCTGAAAAAGTTTGAACTCCGGCATAAATTCCTGCGAAAAAAATTGTTTTCAGGCTTATTTTATGCGATAAACCTGCTGAAATTTTGATAAGTGATCCACCCGAATTTCCTGTGTTAAGGGCAAAAGCATAACCAATATCCATTCCGAAATACGGAGAAGTTCTTTTGTTTTTCAATGAACTTCGGATGTGAACAAACAAAGGTAAAAATTCTATCGATTTTGTACTCGTAGCCAGAAAAGTATAGTTGTATCCGATTCCAATTCCACCAAATAAATTTTTCCCTAACAAGTTTTTATTTCCGAAAATCAACGAAAGTTGAGTGTTGGGTGACCAACCAAAACTGTTTTTGGCATTTGAGATGCCGCCCGAAAGCTCAACCAATCCACCAAAATTTCCGTAATTATAAGTTGTCGTTTTAATTGAATCAGGTTTATCAACCTTTGATGTATTTGGTTTGGTTTCTGTTTCCATTTTTTCAATTTCGGATAATTGAAATTGATACCTTGTACCATCAATGGTATTAAGCATAATCATGTCGTTTGTTTTTAAAACAATTTTTCCGACATAAATTTCTCCTGTTTTAAGTGTGATTTTATCTTGAACAGAGTTTCCCTGAGCCGAAAGACTCATCGAAATGAATATGCAAAATGCAACAATTAAATACTGTTTCATCGGATATATTGCTTTTAATCAACCAAAACTGATTGAATGACTTCCTTGAAACTTTCCAGAAATGAAGTTGCATCCGATTTTGATAAACACAGGGGTGGTAGCAAACGAATGATATTCGTTCCACTCACACCGGTAAATATTTTTTTATCAAATAATAAACGATTACGTATTTCTTTCACCGGTTGATCGAACTCTATCCCAATCATCAATCCCAGTCCACGAACTTCTTTGACCTGTGGTATTTGTTTTAATTCTTCGATGAGATAATTCCCGATTTTTTCTGTGTTTTCGATCAAACGTTCCACTTTGATAATATCGAGAACAGCGATGGCGGCAGTGCATGCCATATGATTTCCTCCGAAAGTTGTTCCCAGTAATCCGTATGATGCTTCAAATTTAGGACTGATTAAAACACCACCGATAGGGAATCCATTTCCCATTCCTTTGGCAACAGTAATTAAATCGGGGCGAATGCCGGCATATTGATGGGCGAAAAATTTACCACTACGACCATAACCAGATTGTACCTCGTCCAGAATCAGCAGAGTTCCGGTAGCATTACACTCAGCACTTAATGCCTGCAGAAACTCAGCTTCCGGCACGCGAATACCACCGACACCCTGAATTCCTTCGATAATAACGGCACAAACATCTTGTTTTTTTAGCGATTTTCGAACCGATTCGATATCATTCAATTCAAAAAAGTCCACGTCAAATCCTTCATTTATCGGAGCTACAATTTTCGGGTTGTCGGTAACACGAACAGCAGCAGATGTCCGTCCGTGAAAACTCTTCTTGAAAGCGATGACCTTTTTTCGACCGGTATGAAAAGATGCCAGTTTAAGCGCATTTTCGTTTGCCTCGGCACCTGAATTTACTAAAAACAAAGTATAATCTTCATACCCGGAAGCTTTGCCGAGTTTTTCTGAAAGTTCTGTTTGTAATTTATTGACTACCGAATTGGAATAAAATACAAGTGTCTCCAGTTGGTGCGTCAGTTTTTGAACATAATAGGGGTGTGAATGACCTATTGAAATCACGGCGTGACCACCGTACAAATCGAGATACTCAATTCCGTGGTTATCATAAGTTCTACAACCAATACCCTTTGTAATTTCTATATCGAAAAGCGGATAAACATTAAATAAATTCATAAGCACTTTTTAAATAATTAGTTCAGGTTTGAAAAAATAAACGTGTTGAAATAATATCATCTTCGCAAAACTTTCATACAAAAGTAATTCAAAATTTAGACACTCTCAAACAATTGCTTTTAAAAAAAATAATGTAATTTTACAGCCAGTTAATCAAATTGCAATTTTCAGTCCCACAAACATATGGAAAAACAGGTTACGATTTATTGTAAGAATACAAAATCCTATCACGATTATACTTTAGGCACTTCTTTAATTGAAATTTTTAATGACCTCAAAATTGAGCTGAAATTTCAGGTCGTTGCAGCCCGCGTTAATTACAAGGTTGAAGATTTAAATTTTCTGGTATATAAGCCTAAGGATATTGAGTTTATTGATTCAAGTGTCCCTTCGGGGATGCGTGTTTATGTGCGAAGTTTAAGTATGGTGCTTGCAAAAGCCGTTTCGGAACTTTTCCCGCAAGCCACACTCCGTATTGAACATCCCATATCGAAGGGTTATTATTGCCGGCTTGTCAACCTGGATCAAAAGCTTACACCGGAGATAATCGTTCAAATAAAAGAAAGGGTCAATTTAATTATTGCGCAAGCTAAACGTATTGTGTGTGAAGAAAAACAAACTTCAGAAGTGAAGTTGTTGTTTGCAAAACAGGCGCAGCAAAAAGACAAACTGACACTCTTCGAAACACTGGGTACTCCTTACTGCCGGTTTTTTCGCATAGACGACTTTATTGATTATTACAATGGTGTTTTATTACCTTCAACAGATTATCTGGGACTATATGACCTGGTTGAATATTATGATGGGCTCTTGTTGCAGGTTCCTAATCGTGATAATCCTTATGTATTGGAAGAAGCAGTTCTGCTGCCCAAAATGTTCGATATTTTTAAGGAATATGTGGGATGGAATAAAATTATGAACCTGAATAATGTTGGCGAATTTAATATTGCCTGCCGAAATAATCAATCTTTTAATTTGATAAAAGTTTCTGAAGCCTTACACGAAAAAAAAGTGGCTTCGATTGCCGATATGATTTCTGAACGCGGAGAGAAAATCCGTTTTGTACTTATTTCGGGACCATCCTCGTCCGGTAAAACAACCTTTAGTAAACGTTTGTCGATTCAACTAATGGTAAGTGGACTTAAACCGGTGGTGTTATCGTTGGATAATTACTTTGTTAACCGTGAAGATACACCACTTGATGAAAATGGCGAATGGGATTTTGAAAATCTGTATGCCTTGGATTTGCCCTTGTTCAATCAACATCTGAAGCAATTACTCAAGGGGGAAGAAATTGAAATTCCGTCCTTTAATTTTGAAGATGGAAAACGATATTCAAACGGAGATAAATTGCAATTGAAAGAAGATAGTATTTTGGTTATGGAAGGAATTCATGCACTTAATCCTGACCTGATTGTAGATGTTCCTCCTGAAACAACGTTTAAAGTTTACGTTTCAGCTCTCACAACTATTTCCATTGACCATCACAACTGGATTCCAACAGCTGATACACGTTTGTTAAGGCGAATTATTCGGGATTATCGGTTCCGAAACTATTCAGCCCGTGAAACCATTGCCCGATGGCCCAGTGTGCGGCGCGGAGAAGAAAAATGGATTTATCCCTATCAGGAAAACGCCGATGTTATGTTCAATTCAGCCTTATTGTTTGAGCTGGCTGTATTGAAAAGACATGCAGAACCAATCCTGGCCGAAGTTCCCAAGTATTGTGACGAATATACCGAAACACATCGGTTGCTGAAATTTTTAAATTATTTTGTCCCCATTCACGATCGTGAAATTCCACCGACTTCACTTTTACGTGAATTTGTTGGAGGAAGTAGTTTCAGATATTAAAAAGATAATTTCCAATGCATAGCCTGCGATTTGAAGTTCGCTTTTTGTTCTCAGAGTTTCAATTTTATAAACCTAATAACCGGATGAGAAAGGCTCTCTTGTTTACATTTATTATTTTGACATGTACGATTTATTTGAATGCGCAATGGTTTAAAAAATCGTATTCTATCACACCGACAGTGACGGATTTGACAATTGGGAATAATGGATTGGTTCAACGGACAATTCCGGGAACCACATCAGTGATGTTATCTGCTTTCGGACCGGCCTATTGTTTTGGCGACCCCGGAGTTTTATCTACAAAAAAGTTTTTCTTAAATGTTTTTGATTTTAATTTATTGGATACCCGTTTTGTCTATTCATTGGGATTAAGGCACATTTTCACCAATAATTTCGGATTAAAAGCTACTTATTATTATGGTACTTATACAGGTACCGATGTTGGCTCGATTTACCCAACCAGAGGTTATTCGTTTAATTCTAAAGTGATGGAATTTACTCTGAATGCCGAATATATACTACTTGGCGGACCGAATGATAAATACTTAACACCTCATACTCTCTATGTTTTTGCTGGTGCCGGGGTTTTACACAGTAATGTTATTTTTATGTATAATGACAATGTTATTACAACTCCTCCGCCTTCACGACCGAATGATAAAATACAGCTCGTTACTACAGCGCCGGTTATACCGCTAGGTATCGGTTATCAATATCAGTTGAATTACAGGTTGTCAATTGGTGCCGAGTTTGTATATCATTCGGTATTTTCCGATTTTGTTGATGGAATTCAAACGCAGGGATCCAAAAACGATGACGCATTGACATCACTTTCTTTCACATTTGCATATAAAATCATGCAAAACCGCAAAAAAAGCACCTGTAATTGTAACCGGTAAAATATTAAAATCGCTTGGATCTACTCATTTCTGACTGGTTATTTTCCTCTAATCTTTTGCGATCTTGCCTTATTCTGACATTTTTTCAGTTTCCATATTTTTTGAAGGTTTTTTCTTTGGATAGTCACAAATTTTTGAAAATAAAAAAAATACAAGATTAATTTTCAGTATAGTCTTAATCTGATATTCATTTTTTTTTGAATTTTTGATTTACGAAAAGACAAAATGTCATTATTTCCTCATTGGCATTGACTTTGCCGAAAGTTCTGAGAATAAAATATCAATGTTTAATTTAAAAATGGAGGAAAAAATTATGTCACTCGTAAAATTTTCAAATCAGGTGCCTTCATTATTTGACCGTTTTTTTGAAGGCGATTTATTCGATTGGTCAAATCGTAATTATTCACAAACCAACACCACTTTGCCATCGGTAAATATAAAAGAAAATGCCGATGAATTTCAGGTAGATGTTGCCGCACCGGGTTTTGATAAAAATGATTTCAAACTCGAATTGAAGCACGATTTACTCACTATTTCATCAGAGAAACAAGTTGAGAATGAGACAAAAGAAGGAGAACAATTCACCAAGCGTGAATTCAGTTATCAGTCGTTCAGTCGTTCATTTAGTTTGCCGAACATTGCTGATGCAGATAGTATCGGTGCCAGTTACGAAAATGGAATTTTGCACATATCCATACCTAAAAAGGAAGAAGCAAAACCTAGACCATCTCGTATGATTGAAATTAAATAAATCATTGTTTTGGTTCTGAATAGAAAAGGCCTGTTGAAATTTTTCGACAGGCCATTTTCGTATTTTTATGTATTGTATCAGACGTTGAATCTAAAATGCATAATATCACCATCCTGCACAACATATTCTTTTCCTTCAACATTCATTTTCCCAGCTTCTTTACAAGCCGACTCCGAACCAAGCGTGGTAAAATCCAAATATTTTATCACTTCGGCACGAATAAATCCTTTTTCGAAATCGGTATGAATCACACCGGCACATTGAGGAGCTTTCCAGCCTCTTCCGAATGTCCATGCTCGAACTTCCTGAACCCCGGCGGTAAAATAGGTTTGTAAATCCAGTAAATGGTACGCTGCCCGTATCAATCGCGAAACACCAGACTCACTCAGACCAACTTCTTCGAGAAACATTTGACGTTCTTCGTAAGTTTCCAATTCGGCAATATCAGCTTCGGTAGCAGCAGCTACAATCAGAATTTCGGCATCTTCTTCCTTTACCGATTCCCTCAGTGCATCAACGTAAGCGTTTCCTTTGGTTGCGGAAGCTTCATCCACATTGCATACATACATTACGGGCTTGTCGGTAAGTAGGTATAAATCTTTTACCAGTTTTTTATCCAGTGGATCCAGTTTTACTGTACGGGCTGATTTACCCTGCAATAATGCATTTTTGTACTGAACATAAATATCATAAATCACTTTTGCTTGCTTGTCG
>JAQTOL010000129.1 GCA_028748945.1 Paludibacter sp. | reverse complement strand
CAGGTATTTGTCAAACAATCCGCTGAGCGCTCCGGTGAGTGTTGCCATGACGATATACCAAAACCATTTGTTTGTTTTGAGCGAAATTCCTTCTTTTTTCCCAACCACTGAAAACAGGAAAAAAGAAACCAAGGTAATTCCGATACCTGCTACCTGATAACCATTCAGTTTTTCACCGAAAATAAGTAATGCACCCACTACGGTCCACATAGGTTGTGTAGCTTTTATGGGCGATGCCAGCGAAATGGGTAGGTGCTTTAATCCGAAATAAGCAAATAACCAGGAGGTTAAAACAATGAACGCCTTCAAAATAAATAATAAGTGTGCATGAAGATTCACCCGTGGAACGAAATATATCGAGTTTTTGATGGTTTCCGGGAAAAACTCGGAAAGGAATAAAAAAGGAGTAAGTATCAGGCAGGAAACAAGAATTGAGACTAAAATTACCGGTATAACGGCATTATCTTTCAGAGAAACTTTTTTGAAAACTTCATACGATCCTAATAAAAGAGCTGAAATAAAAGCGAGGATAATCCACATGAAGGAGAATTTATAATATAATTAGTTACAATTTGAAAATTGAGATTTGTATTTACAGGAATAGATTTTCAGGATATTTGATGTCAACCAGATACAATCCGTGTGCAGGAACTGAAGTTCCTGCTTTGCAGCGGTTTTTGACTTCAATAACCGCCCGAAATTCCTCTTCCGTCATTCTGCCACGTCCGACTTCCAATAAAGTCCCAACTATTGCCCGTACCATATTTCTCAGAAACCTGTCAGCTTCAATTGTGAAAATCCATTCGTCTTCCTTCTGTGTCCATTCGGCAAGGGTAATGTTACAAATATTGGTTTTTGCATCATTGTGGAGTTTGCTGAAACTAGTGAAATCATGATGATCTTTCAGTAATCGGGCTGCTGCATTCATTGCTTCAAAATCGAGTTTTTCACTTAGTCGGGTTGCCAGCTCATTTCTGAATACATCCTTTTTTGTCACAATATGATATTCATATCGACGTGAGATGGCATCAAACCGTGCATGCGCATCAGGCCTGACTTCAACGATCTTGTAAATGGCAATATCTTTAGATAAAAAACTGTTTAATTTGGAAACCAAATCAAATTCAACCGGTAATTCCATTTCTATATCGAAATGTGCCACCATAAACCGGGCGTGCACTCCGGCGTCGGTGCGACCGGCACCCACCAATTCAACTTCGGAACGCAAAATTGTGCTCAGGGCTCCTGCCAGCACTTCTTGCACTGAAATGCCGTTGGGTTGCACCTGCCAACCGTGGTAAGCTGTGCCGTTATAAGATAAATAGATGAAGTAACGTTTTTTCACGCTGCAAAGGTACGAGTTAATTGATAATTGACAATTGAAAGTTGACAATTCAAGAGTCTTTTAAAGAAAAATGCAGAACAATTTTTTGTTGCTCTGCACTTTCTGTTTAAAATGTTTATTGTTTATGAAAACAATTTTTCAATTCTGTCTGCATAAAATTCTTCAATCACATTTCGTTTTATTTTCAGCGTCGGAGACAGAAAACCAATCTGTTGTGTCCACTCTTCGGGCACCAGTTGATAACGTTTTACCTGCTCGAAATCGCCAAAGAAATGGTTGTAATGTTTAACTTCCTCCTGAATTCGTTTTACAACAAGTGGATTTTCAATCATTTCTGCATTTGTGCTGTATTGCAGTTTGTGTTTTATACACCACGATTTCAGGTAAACAAAATCCGGAGACAGAAGTGCAGCCGCAAATTTTTTGTTTTCACCCAGTACGATCATATTTTCGATGAAAGGTGATTCGGTAAATTTCGATTCAACAGCCTGTGGATTAACATATTTACCAAAAGATGTTTTGAAAATACTTTTCAGACGACCGGTAATGATTAATTGACCCTCATCAGTGAATTTTCCGGTATCGCCTGTGTGAAGCCAGCCTTCCGCATCAATTACCTGAGCGGTAAGCTCCGGGTCTTTGTAATAGCCAAGCATTACATTGTGTCCCCGGCAAATGATTTCATCCCGCTCACCCAGTTTTACTTCAACTCCGGGAAGCGGAGGCCCTACTGTACCAAATTTTCGACCATGTTTTCCCCGCTGGCTTACTGCAATCACGGGAGAAGTCTCGCTTAATCCGTAACCTTCGAAAACCGGCATACCAATGGCTGAGAAAAATGAAGCAATATGCGATTGAATGGCAGATCCTCCTGAAACAACTATATCGAAATTGCCTCCGATTGCTGCCCGCCATTTGGAATAAATCAGTTTGTCAGCCAGTTTGAGTTGAGCTTTCATCAACCCGTTCATTCCCTCCAACTGGTACCTCGTGGCCAGATTAAATGCCCAGTAATAAATCCTGCGCTGTATAAATGGTAATTTTTTCCCCGATAGGAACAGTTTGTCGTAAATTTTTTCGAGTAACCGTGGTACGGCGGACATCATGGTTGGATGTACCTCTTTGATATTTTCGGCAATTGTGCCAAGACTCTCGGCATAGTATACCGACATGCCAAGGTATTGATATAAGTAAACCAGCATGCGTTCATAAGCATGACAGAGCGGTAAGAAGCTCAAAGCTGTTTTACTCCATTTCGCCGGCGTTGACTCAAGGTTTTTAAGTTGGCTCACAATGTTATTATGTGAGAGCATAACACCTTTTGGATAACCGGTTGTACCCGAAGTATAAATAATGGTAGCTAAATCAGTAGGTTTGATGCTTGCTTTCAGTTCAGCCAGTTTTTCGGGTTGCGGATATTTAATGCCATTCCCGATTAATTGATCAAGATATTGATATTCTATATCTTGATCATTAAAAGTAAATACGTGTTTTAATGTTTTTGTTTCAAGAAAAATAGGTTTTAATTTCTTCCCCAATTCTTTTCCTTCGATGAAAATCATTTTCATTTCGGCATGATTCAAGATATGTCGGTAATCGTCCTGGCTAATGGTCGGATATATCGGAATAGAAATGGCGCCGATCTGCATCGTTGCAAAATCAATCATATTCCATTCCGGACGATTGCTACTAACAATTCCTACTTTATCTCCGGGTTTGATGCCCATTTTCAACATACCGTAGCTTATGTTGTTCGTTAGTTCGACATATTCCTGAATACTGAATTTTCGCCAGATTCCTTCCCGTTTACAGGCTAATGCAGCATCCTGATTTGGATATTTTTCTAAATAGTTATCCAATAAATCAAATAATCTTGTTACTTCCATAATATTATTTATTCATTTACAATTTACAATTTACAGATTGCCACTGCCTTCAGAAAATAAGTAGACTGGCAGGCTTACATTAGAAAAGCTAAGAATAAAAACTGATTATAATGTACGTATATCATACTAAAACTCAAAAACCACAAAATGAAACCTTGAAAACAAAACGTGGAAAGCAAAACATCTATTGAAAAACTACCGTTCTGTTTTTATATGTCAGAATTTTTCGTTCAATATGTTTTTCAACAGCATGTGATAGTACCATTTTTTCCAGATCACGCCCTTTCTTTATTAATTCTTCCACTGTGTTTTTGTGAGATATATGGGTTACATCCTGACCTATAATCGGACCTGCATCTAAATCCTCCGTTACATAATGGCTGGTTGCACCAATTACTTTTACACCTCGTTCATGAGCTGCATGATAAGGCTTGGCACCGGCAAAAGCAGGTAAAAATGAGTGATGAATATTGATAATCCGGTCGGGATAATGTCTGATAAAATCTACTGAAAGAACTTGCATATAACGGGCTAATACACAGAAGGTCACTTGATTTTTCTTGAGTAACTCAAGTTGTAACGCTTCTTGTTCAGCTTTATTTTCTTTGGTAATAGGGAAAATATAATAGGGTATATCAAACCGTTTTGCAACACTTTCCATGTCGGGATGATTACTAATGATAAGTGGAATCTCTACGTGCCATTCGTCGGCTGCATAACGGGCTAATAAATCGTACAAACAATGTGACATTTTAGAAACAAAAATGGCCATTCTGGGTTTAGTGTCGGAAAAATAGAGTCTGAAAACAACATTAAACCTTATTCCAATAAGCGTTTGGAAATATTCTTCAATTTTTTCTTTCGGGATTTCAAATGCATCTAATTCCCATTTAACGCGCATAAAGAATACTTTTTCTTCGCGATTGACATATTGGTCCAAATAAAGGATATTTCCCTTGTGTTGATTTATAAATTCTGTAACTACTGCTAAAATACCCGGTCTGTCGGGGCAGTGCATCAAAAGCACCGCGGTATTATCATTTCCTTTCATTCAATTCCATTTACAAAATACTGATTGCAAAGATAACATTTTAATCGGATACCGATATTTTTATTGCCAAGTTTCGGTTAAAATGTTCAGTCGGGATTGATCGGGGAGAGAATAGGAAATTAAAAAAGCAACTCTTTTCTGAATTGCTTTTTTAATTTAAATATATTGCATAATCAACATGATCGGTATCCATCTACATCTACGAAATCCACTTCATATTTTTTACCATTGTTTAGGATGATATTTGCACCTAATGCTGAAAATGCAGGAGTTATATCCATAATTTCAAAGCTTTTTATAGGTGATAATTCTTCTTCGCTCCATGCCGTATCATCCATTTTATGTATAAGAACGGATATCATTAATTCCATTGGAGGATTTTTTGCTGTTCTTTTTTTATGAGCATATACTACCGTGCTTTCATCAGCTTCAGCATTTCGTCCCTCATGTTTTAAACTTTTTAGTTCATCCCAACCGTTATAGCATATCAATGCCACTTGTCTTCCCGGTATAGATGCGGTAATCACCTTTTTATTTCCGTCTTCAAATTGGTTAACAACTGCTTTTTCGCCATTTAAATGGGGTAAACCGTAATTTCCCAGTGTCAGCTCATATTCAAATGCCATTCGTGAGCGATCAACTCTTATAATACCACCGGGAATGATAATTTCTGCCAGATCAATAATATATCCAACACCATTGTTAGGCGGTTTCCGCATAATGGCCTGTCTGTAAATTATATCTTTCCTTACACCATTATACAGCATGCTTTCAGAAGTGGTAAATACAGTATTTTTTTCGGAACTGTTTTGCATTTTATGACCCGTGAGATAAAAATTCACATCATCCCCACGTACATCTCTTGGATCAAGGCTTCTGAAACTGTATTCCATAGCAGTTCCACCCTGCGGATTATGATCTTCCCAAGGGAAATGCGTGTTGTATGCAAGTTTGGAATAGTTTGGGTCCTGATAGTAAACTTTACCGGGAATGATTTCAGAAGTGCCTGTTTTTCCATGATTTGCGAGAACTATTCCGGGGTTATTCAGCACTTCAACTTTTGTTTCATTATCTAGCTTTTCCCAAAATCCTTCATTTTCTTTTGCAGTCCAGAAAGGAGAATCAGCCGGTAATGCCAGCGCAATAAATGGGATAAACATTATAAAAGGGCTACCCGCACAACTATAATTTTGTAAAATATATTCCGTATGTCGGTAATAACCAAGACTTGGTATATCGTTCTCGAAAAATTCTTCACGGGTTACAAACTGGAGTATTGAACCAGAACAAAGTCTTCGTGCCATTCCCGGATCCAGTGGTGATCCGCCTTTCAACATAAATGAAACCGGAAAACCACCTGATATCCAGGTTCTGTAAGTGATACTTCTGGCCCACATATTTACATAACCATCTCGTCCGAAGAAATTGACATACGTTTTATATAATTCCTGTGCCGATTGTTCAATTGTTTCTGCAATTTCAGGATAAAATTCATCGCCAAAGGTCCTTTTCCATATTGTTAAATACACAATGAACAAACTAATTGTATAGTAATTGTATGTTTGTTCCAGATACCATCCATTTCCAGAATGATAGGACGCTATCCATAAAAGATGGCTTTTTAATAATTCATCATCGATTTCGTATCCGTGTTTTTTAAGGAAAGAAAGGGTTACCACATTAAAAATCCGCCAGTTATTTTGTGTTGTCCTGTGATGTCCCCATTTAGAAATGCATTCAACCATTTCATTTTTTTGCTCTTCAGTATAAGTTGACCAAATCGTATCCGGCATAAGTAGCAGGGTTTTAAATAAACCTCCAAATTCGCAGGTAAACTGGTATGTTGAGTCAAGAAGATCTTCGGGAAGCGGCAATGAGTTGGGATGGCCGGGTGTAAAAGCATTATAAATTTGCAGACTGTAATAATCACGTAATTTTATGCCATTGATTGTAATTTCAGGATCTACATGAATCAGCGGCCCTGCCAGATTGAAAGACCTTTCAAGGGCTTCAAAATCTGCTGAACGATAACGCCATTCAGGAGCATTTGGTTCCGGATATGTTTTCCCGGGAACGATAGGAAATGATAAAGGGGTTTCCAATGAATCAACATGTTTAAATGCTCTTTCCAAAATGTATTTAGCACATTCGATGTAATGTTCTCTGTTCATTCCGGTAAATGGACTTAATTCAAAGTCCGGATTTTTTACTTCAAAAGCTTTTTGCATTTTTATTTTAATATTTAACAGGATACGGATATATATCTTTCGATTATAACTCTTTTAAATTTAGAGTTGATTGCATTAATTATTTATAATAAATGTATCTCCTTTAACCAGTACTTCGCATTGCTGAACTTGTTTATCCGTAATTGATTTTTCATCAGGTTGTTTCCCACCTATCGAAATCAGTACTTTCCCAGGCTCAACCACAGCAAGATTATTCTCGTCACGGGCTGCAAACTGCTCCGGTAGCAAAGTAAATTCAACCGTTTGAGTTTCTCCAACTTTTAAATGAATACGTTTAAAACCCTGCAAATCACGAATCGGTTTTTTTAATTTACTGTCGGGTAAAGAAACATACAATTGAACTACTTCATCTCCCTCGTATTTCCCGGTATTTGTTACATTCACTGAAATGTTGATTTTTTCACCTGTCGGAATTTCTGCCGGGAAATTCTTTATTTCATACTTAAAAGTACTGTAACTTAATCCATAACCGAATTCATACAAGGGTTTTCCGTTGAAATAACGATATGTTTTCCCTTTCATATCATATTCATCAAAAGCAGGAATCTGATCAATGTTTTTGTAAAATGTTAAGGGTAACCGTCCGGACGGATTATAATCGCCAAAAATCACATCGGCAATGGCCGTTCCACCGGCTTGTCCGGGATACCAGGCTTCTAAAATAGCCGGGATATTTTCAGCTTCCCAATTAAATGCTAAGGCACTACCATTCAACAATACAAGTACTGTTGGTTTCCCGAGTTTTTGAATCTCACGAATTAAATCCGTCTGACTCTCGGGAAGTTTAATATCCATACGATCGCCACCGTCAAAACCAGGAACTTTTACTTTCATTTCTTCCCCTTCGAGCATTGGACTGAGCCCCATACAAAGCACAACTAAATCCGATTTTTGTGCCAGTTTGATAGCTTCTTCTTTAAGATTTGGATTAGGAATATCCCAAATCAAACGGGCAGTAGCATATTCAGAATTATTTTGAGGATAATCAAACTGAATATCGTATTTTTTTCCTGCTTCGAGGTTGATAAATTCATACTCTTTCCGTGGACTATGATCACTCGGACGACCATGAATAAATAATTTTCCATCAATAAATATATCAAAGCCATTGAATGCTTCTCCGCCTATGGCATATTTTCCAGTTACCGGTGGCACAAGAACAGCTTTCCAACGCACCGAGAATGAGTCAGGTTGCATATCTTTGAAAGGAGCTTTTGTCCACCAAACAAAATCAATGTTTTTATCAGTCCGGCTATGCTGAACTTTTCCTTTGCAATTAAACTGAGAAAAATATTCTCCAGTCAATCCTTTTTGTTTCAGGGACTCCGAAGTGTAAAAATAATCAGGTGATATTGCTGTCAAACAAGGTAATTCATTTGCCAACCGGCAACCCTGAGCATATTTTACATCCGCGTTTGGTAATTTTTCAATAATTCCTCTCAAAGGCGTAATTTCAGCGGAAGGATAACCATTGTAATTTCCCAACAAAATTTCGCTGTTATCCGCATTTGGTCCGATAACTGCCACCTGTTTAATATTTTTTGAAAATGGAAGAATATTGTTTTTGTTTTCGAGTAAAACCATTGATTTTCTGGCTGATTCGAGTGCAAGAGATTTATGTTCCTTTGAATCGAGTACTGAAAGTGGAATT
>JAQTOL010000128.1 GCA_028748945.1 Paludibacter sp. | reverse complement strand
TGCTAATTGTCACCAAACCCCGATATCGATCTGGAGAGGGATAATTGGTTTTTCACTTGTACACTATGAACAGTTATAGATAACAGTTGAATTATTCTTTAACTAATTGTTATAAAACAATCAATCAACACTTCCTCTCCGCGATAGCTATCGGGAACAATCGAGGAAGAGTGAGCTTGAAGATGGGGAGTGATGAAAACGGAACCTGGGATTATTATTTATTTTTAGGTTGAAATAACCGATTAAAAAAACCTTTTATTCCGGTTTCTTTGTAGGGATCACAATTTAATTCATTAGAAACAGAATCGGGAATTGCAAAAGGAGTAAGAAATTTTTTTCTCCATACGGAATTATTTTCAATCGAACGAAGTACATGACCGGCAATGGGAAGTGCCAGTGAAGATCCCGAACCGTTTCCACTGTAAAAATGTACTTCGGGCGAACTTGCACCAACCCAGGTTCCCACCACCAAATCAGGCGTATAAGCAACAAACCATGCATTTGTATAGTTTTCGGCCGTACCGGTTTTACCGGCCAAGTCGGCACGAATTCCAAACTGGTTTCTGATGCGTGTTCCTGTTCCCTCGTTGATGGCTTTTTGTAAAATGGCCGTAATCATTTCAGTGGTTTCTTTGTTGAATACTTTCTCAACACGGGCACCCTTTCTTTCGAACAGGACTTTCCCTTTGGCATCGGTAATTTTATTAATCATCACCGGCTCTGTCATTTCACCCTTATTGGCAAAAGCACCGTAGGCACGAACAACCTCATAGAGTGATAAATCAAGTGTTCCCAGAGCTATGGATGGCGAGTCATCATTTGTGCTTGGAAAATGAAGCCTGTCGCAGGTATTCATAAGTTTTTCGTGCCCTGTTTGAAAGTACAAATCCAGTGTAGGCAGGTTCATGGAGTGAGCCAGAGCATACCAAAAAGCCACTGTGCTGTCTTTGGTAAATGTATGATCGAAATTTTGCGGTTCCCAGTTTTCGTATTCAGGATATACTTTTTGAATATTTTTAAGGTAGGTACAGGGAGTAAAATTGTTTTCAAGCGCCGTAGCATATAAAAACGGCTTAAAAGTAGAAGCAATCTGACGGTGCGACAGCACCATATCAAAGGGAAGTCTACTGAAGTCATTACCACCAATCCAGGTAATCACCGCTCCATTTTTCGGGTTGGTAATAAGCACCGAAGCATTCAGCATTTTGTAGTAATACCACAAACTGTCTGTCATAGTCATTTTTCGGGTAACAATACCTTTCCAGTCAAATACTTCGATATCTTTTTTCCCTGAATTATCTGCACCATGCAGTTTAAACTGTTTACTATACCATTGTTTTTTTATATTGTGATTTTGAAGCTCATTATCCAACAACTTTTGCATACTGTACAAATGTTTATGTATGCCTTCGGTAGTCGTTTGCTGAATTTTCATATTCAGGGTCGTGTATATTTTGAGTCCATCTTTTTTCAGGTCATATTCCCTACCCTCTTTCCGTTGAATATCATCCAGAATTTTCTCCGTTTTTTTCTTTACCTGATACACAAAATAGCCGGCCGGAGCTTCAGTATTCATGTTTTCATAGTTTAGTCTTAACGGGATTTTCCGCAAACTATCCGCCACAGTCTTTGTCAGATACTTTTGTTTTTCCATCAAAGTCAGCACCATGTTTCTGCGATCAAGCGAGTTTTTGGGATTAAGACGTGGATTAAAATAGGTATTCGCTTTCAGCAATCCCACTAATACAGCCGACTCTTCCACTTTCAGTTTGCGGGCAGGTTTATTGAAATAGCGGTGTGAGGCAGCTTCCACACCGTAAACATCTTCGCCAAAAGGAACGGAATTCAGGTAAAGCAATAACAGATCCTCTTTGTTGTAAACTTCCTCCATGCGTGAGGCAATAATTATTTCCCTTATCTTGTTCACAGGCAGACTTAAGATGCCATAATTACGGCGTCCATACAAGTTTTTAATCAACTGTTGTGTCAGCGTACTTCCCCCACCACCTTTGCTTTCGCCCCAAAGGATACTTTTAAAGAAAACACGAAAATAACTCTGAAGATCGTAACCGCCATGGGTAAAAAAGCGTTTGTCTTCAGTGGCAATCAAAGCATTTTTAAGATGAGCGGGGATTTCAGCGTTGGATATATTGGTACGGTTTTCGGCAAAGAACCTCCCGATGATAACACTATCACTGGAAATCACCAGCGAAGCTTCTTCATTATTGATTGCTTTCAGAGTCGCCTTATCGGGTAAGGAACCAAATACCCCCGAATACACTGCAAAAAATAACAATACGCATAAAAGAAGTACGGAAGACAGGAAAACCAAAAAATATTTCAGGATTTTTTTAAAAAGCAATATTTTTGGAAGTTCCATATTTCTAATTATTTAAATGAGATAAACCCGTTACTTACTTTATGATTAATTTCTATTCTCAGCAAATCACGACAGTTATAGTAACGAGGAAGAGTGTCTTTTGTTGTTTTTCAAATCCGTTGATAAACATCGTTGAAAGGGATTCTCATCCGGTCTCCCCAAACTCCGTGTTCTTCTCTTATTCCGCAGGAAATAATCATATTGATTTCTGCCCCCAAAGGCAATTTCAGGATCCTTTTCACTTTCCGACCATCAAATCCTTCCATCGGACAGGTGTCATAATTTTCACCGGCCATGGCTAACATAAAGGTTTGCGCCGCCAAAGCACAGGTTTTATGAACGACGACTCTCACGTCGTTTTCAGACACCTGATAAGTGATTGTTCTGAAAATCCCAATAATATTGACCAGGATTTTTCGCACAATCCCGAAAATCCCCAAAAAACGGGAATATAAAAATGGCATTACATTTCCATAGTACAATTTCCAGGTTTTGATTCTTTTCTCCTGTTTCTCTTTTGGGCTATTTTTAAGCACATTCTGAGTTTCCAGGTCCATCATTTTTTTTGCTCTTTTCCGGTACAAATCCTGCCGGGTTACGAAAACGACCATTTGTTGGGCAGTAGTCGCCGCTTTTTGATTTAAACAGGCTACAGAGAGTTCCTTTAAAATTTCAGGATTTGTTATGTGATAAAACTCCCATAATTGCATGTTTGAACTGTTGGGAGCTAATGTTGCAAGTTCTATACAATGTTTTACTTTTTCAGAATCAATGGGAAGATTTTTGTAGTGTCTTACAGAACGTCTGAAATTTATTATTTCTTCTAAAGTCATTTTTAGATGGGATTTAGCTGTTTCCGGCATTCGTTTTTCGTTTGAAATGAGAACAATTATATGAAATAGTTGAAATATGCTATGCTTAATTGTTATAAAACAATCAACCGGCAATCCGCACAAAAGTACACAATAAATACTAGAGAAATCACAACCGACTAAACTGTCAGCATTAGAACCAATAGTCACTGACCAAAGGGGAGTAATCTACAAAATATAAATTTGAACAGAGCATATCTTCATTCTGGTTATTTTAAAATTCTGAAAATTCTGATCCTGACAATTGCCTTCAGCTCCAACATTGTCATTCTTTACTTATGTAAGAATTATATCCACAAGGGCAGTGTCCATTGATACAGGCATAATGTATTCGTTGTCATCAATTTATCCTCATGAAATCAAATGCTCCCTTGCGAAGTTGTATTCCATATTCCAGATAAGCTTTCATGCAAGCCAGAAAATTGGCCCAACCTTCCGTATTCCCTGTCAACCACTTCAGATTATCTTCGTTGTAGCTTTTTCCGTCTTCGGTCACTTTTACTAAGGTACTTTTATCAGGTTGTGATTCCAGTTCAATTTTCACAAGGGTTTCTTTGTCCCAAACAAATGAAACGGACTGATTGGCAACAATTTTAATTTCTTTCACCGGACATTCATCATTAAATTCAGGAAATTTCCAAATCAGTTCTTTTCCTGTTTCCATTCTTCCATTGCTTTCGGAAATAAAATAGTTCGTCATCTTTTCAGGATTTACTATTCCTTCAAAAACTTCAGCTATCGGTTTTTGAATCTGGATGGTTGCTTTAGCTATTAGTTTCATAATGAGTGTTTATTTAATCTATAAGGTTAACGTTTTGCCCTGCCGTTTAATTTCCCATTATCAGGATTGGGCAAGAGATTGATTCTACAAATAACATGTACTGACTACAGTCGTGTAGCGTATTCACCTTCGGATGAGTTCAGCTCTCAACTCATCGTTGTTACGAAGAACAGTTTGAGGTTATTTAGGGCTTAGATTTACCGGGGCTTCTGTTTCGTTGTCTGTTTCGCCATATTTCTTCATCCATAACTTGTATTCATCGGGGTACATTTTAGCCAGTTTTTGTGTAACAAATGCTGCCATTGCCCATATTTGTGCGTCGGTGTGAGTTGGCTTGAATGCCGGCATACTTGTCATCTTAATACCGTTTTTGATAACCCAGAAGAATTCCCGGGCTGCATCTTCTTCGCCGTGTTTGTACATGAGTGGAGGTTTCGGATACAATCCTTCCACCATTTCGTTGGGTTGAATGCCGGGCGCACCGTGGCAACTCACACACATTTGGTTGTAATGTTTAAAACCGGTTACCAGAACAGTAGAATCTTTCAGGTTGTCAGGTACCATGTTTTCGGACATTCTTCTGTCTATCGACCGATGAGTTGTCATTTTAATAATTGAGAGCGTAAGTTTATTGTGATGAGAAAGTTGGCTAATGTCGTAAGCTCCGGATGAAATATAAATAAATGCTCCGACAATCAGAACAACGAGTGTTGCAGCGATAGTAATAAGGACTTTTTTCATGACAGTGAATTTTAAATTAATACAATATATAAGTGAAGTTTCGCTGGAATAGTTCAGCTTCACATTGAAAATTTGTATATATTTAGATTCAACTGTCAGCCCTGCAGCATACAAGGCTGAGCGAAGCGGGGTTAAACAGGTTTTACTTTATTAAAATATAAGATTCAACCAATACTCCCCTCGCCACATGCAGTCGGGAATAGAGAATTTGAATTCTAAATATTTTAAATTGTTTTCGATATAAACGTATACTTACCGGAACCAACTTCATAAACAGTTTTGGCATCTTCAATTCTTAAAAATTTAATTCCGGCCGATTTGGATGCTCGTTTACCGCTTTCGGTAACATTTTTTTCTTTTGTTGCCGGAATGTAAATAGTTGCTGTAGTGTTGGCTGGTACAATTACGGTGAGTTCGAATATGCCATTGTTGTGTTCCCATTCAACTGAAATGAGTCCGCTTACAGTCTTATACAAACCTTTTACCCATTTAAGATCGCCCACAGGAGTGGGTTTGATGATGAATTTACGAAATCCGGCTCCATTGGCATCTACCCCAATGCCAAGCAGGTCGTGAAAAAACCATTCATTAATTTGTCCGGACATAAAATGATTTTGCGAACCAAAACTACCTACGCCGGCATCCCACTTTTCGGTAAGCGAAGTTGCCCCCATCTTTAACTCGTAGCCATATCCGGGTCTGTCTGACTGGTTGTTCATATCGTAAATCACATCCGAATGACCTTCCATGGCTAATGCACCCAAAAGAAAACGATAACCCACTTCACCCGAAGTAAATGCATTGCCGCATCTGCGAATATCAGAAACCAACGAATCGATAAGTATTTTACGATTTTGAGGCTCGGCAATATTTAAAAATAAAGGCATAGCTAGTGTTGTATTTGATCCTGTAGCGTAAATACTTTTATCGGGTTTGTAAAACTCTTTATTGAATGATTCCCGAATGGCTTCGGTGCGTTGTTTGTAAAATTCAGCATCATTTGATTTGCCTAAAACAGAAGCTATCTGAGCCATTATTTGATTATCGTAAAAGAAGATAGCTGTTCCGGTAAAAGCAACAGGTGTAAGCTGGGAGCCCCATGCCGGTTTAGGGCCAATATCGTACCAATCACCAAGACCAGTGCTAATTATATTGTTCTCAGATGTTGAATCGAGAAAAGCCACGTAACGTTTCATCTTGTCGTAATATCTACTCAGGAGCGACACATCGCCCGAAAAAAGATATTGTTGCCATGGAACAATAATAAATGAACTGCCCCATTCGGCCGAATTACGGAAACCATTGTTGATATCTCTTGAAGCATAAAAGTACTCCGGTGCAATATTGGGTATTAGCCCGTTACTTAACTGGCAATCTGCCATATCGTTCATTCCTTTGCGAAAGGTTGTCAACAAGTCAAAGTTGTACCGAAGTGACGGACCGTTCAGATGGTATTGTTCTAACCAGCCTTGTTTTTCACGTTGTGGGCAATCAGTCATTATCGACATCATATTGCTGCGTTGCGCCCAGCGAACAAGGTAGTAGATTCGATTAAAAAGGTCGTTAGAGCATGAAAATGTTCCGATAGGCTCGGCAGATGATTGTACTACCACTCCTTTTAAGGTTTCAACAGTTGGGAGGATGCTGTCGCCTTTGGCAGGATATAATTCAACCTGCAAATAACGTCCACCCTGGTAGAAAAACTGAGGGAACCATTGTTCTGTTTCTTTGCCGGAAATAGTGTATTGCCACCAGGCGGGACGTACACCATCCTGTGTAGCCGAAGCACGGTCAACTGTACCATCAGGTTTTAATAGTTCTGCAGGAATTATGCGAACATAGGCTCCGGGTGCACCTTTTACACTTATCTGTGGCATTATGGATGCGTTTTGCCCAAGATCGTATACCCAAAGATTCGATTTTATTTTATTGATTTTGATTGGGGTTAAGGTCTCGATAGCCTTAATTGGCGATGATGCACATGACAAACCTTTGAGTTCACCTCCCGGGCCATTGCATTCGATGGCAGCATACCAATGTTCATCCGAATTAAAAGAGGATTGGTTCCATCCCTGCGGCACTAAACGAGCATCAAAATCTTCACCACCATAAAGGTTCGAATAGGTAACCGGGCCGGGCATAACCTGCCAGCTTTTATCAGAACCAAGGATTTGAATAGTTCCATCTTCATATTCGAGGCGCATTTGCACAATGGCTTTTAATGGTCCGTAAGAATTTAAGAACTTAACATACCTTATCGAATCGGGTTGTATGTTATACATGCTGTTACCGAGGATTAACCCGATAGCATTGTTGCCTGTTTTAATCTGTTGTGTTACATCATATGTATCGTATAAAACAGTTTTAGGATAATAGGACCAACCCGGAGCGAGAATGTAATCTCCAATTTTGCTGCCATTAATAAAAAGCTCATATTGCCCAAGTCCGCATACATGTACAACCGCACGTTTTATTTTTGGCCTGGAAATAAACGTTTTACGCAGGAGCATCGAAGAATAGTTTAAATCTTCCGGCTTAGGGCCAAACCTGCGAAACTCCGCTAAATTCCGTTGCTGGTTAAAATCTTCTTTGGCCGTTTTGTATTGATGTGCATACTTTTCGGCACCGGCAGCGGTAATCCATTGAGCTTTCCACTCATTCGGGTTAAGGACGCCCATTGTCCATTGGGATGGTTCGCTCCACACTGATTGAATGCCTTTTTCGTCCCAAATCTTAACTTTCCACCAACATTGCCGGCTCGATTGCAACGCTTTTCCTGAATATGTAATTTGCCCCATGTGGTCGGATTGTACTTTTCCGGAATTCCATAAATCACCATCGTCTTTTTTTAGGTTCTCAAATGACGAAGCCACTAATACCTGATAGGCTGATTGGTGCATGGCACGTATATCGGATTGGGTTTGGACTGTCCAACTTAATTCCGGATTGGGAACATCGATGCCTTGTGGGGTTGTCCAAAAATCGCAACTAAGGTTTACGGGAATTGCCTGGGACCGGGCGTTTAGCAATAGCGAAGTGGAAAGAAAAAACAATAATGAAAATGTACCCGATAGTTTCATAGTATTTAGTTAATATATATCCTGATTTATTCAAACTGTAATTATTCATTAAGTCCCAAATTAATACAAATTGCCAAACCTTTAATCAATTTGCTAATATTTATCAACGAAGCGGGTTTGTCAGATCGAAGCATAACGAGACTATGCCCAACAAAGGTATTTCTTTATTTCGGATTATAAATCAGGAGTGGTCGTAAGATTTTGTTATGATTACTTAACTATTTAATTGTGTGGTTATTAGTTTATTTATAGACGTACAATTCATTTATTGAATTTCTTCGTTTATACCAGTCATTTGATAATTATTTTCTTTACAAACAAGGAAGAGCGA
>JAQTOL010000127.1 GCA_028748945.1 Paludibacter sp. | reverse complement strand
TCAGTTCGGCAACGCACGATATTGCAGCAGATGGATTTTATATGCTCGCATTGGACAGTTCCGAACAATCGTTTTTTGTCGGCATTCGCAGTACATTCTATCGGTTGGCAATGATAACCGGGCAGGGTATTCTGATTATCATTGCCGGTTCCCTGGAAAGTTTCACCGGACTTGAGCCTATGCAGTTTACGGCACAATCTTCAAATTCGGCACAAACAGAAGTCGTATTACAAACCCGGGATTATCCTGTAAAGCAAACAGGAAAAATGACTTTTGTTGCTTTTCCATCCAATTTAATATTGAATACCAACAATATCACCAAGGATTCACTCAGTAAAATAAAATCTTTCGCATTAAGCGAAAATCAGAAAAACGGATTTCAAGCAGCCGACGAGAAAACAGCAGAACAAATCAAGAAAGATAAAAACTCCTGGTGGACAAAAAATATATCGACCCCCATGAGTGGTTTTATTAAAAATACTTTTGGTCAGAAACGGGTTGAAACCTCATCTGAAAGTGGAAAAGTGGGAAATGCAGGATTGGTAGCCGTTCAGTTAACGAAACAGCCCGAACCGGGAAAAAATGTAGTACTGAACTCAAGTTTTGCCAAAGGCGATAAAAGTATTTCGTTACTGGAAGGAGAGCGTATTGTCTTTACGTCCAAAAACTGGAACAAACCGGCTTATCTGGTAGTACAACTGGATTATAAATTAAAAGATCAGGTAAAGAGTGAATTTAAAGGTATATCGGGAAATATCCGGTTGGCATGGAGTATTACCTTCTTTATTCTTGCCGGATTCTTTACATTCATCTTTATTTATCACCGCTTTGTTTTACCCCGTCCGGTTTCCGATCATCCCACGGTGACGAATTCGGCCGTGGATATATTTCGTGAATTTGGTCATACTTTTGCTTCTTTTTTTCAAAAACCGGGCGTTGGACTGGCCATTACCTTTATGTTGCTCTACCGGCTTGGTGAAGCCATGCTGGTGAAAATGTCGTCGCCCTTCCTGCTCGATCCCCGCGAAATAGGCGGACTTGGGCTTACAACCGGTCAGGTAGGGTTGGTTTATGGAACCGTTGGCGTAATTTCACTTACCCTGGGTGGGATTGTCGGAGGATTTGCAGCATCACGTAATGGGTTAAAATACTGGATCTGGCCCATGGCACTTTGCATCACCTTTCCACATCTGGCCTATTTGTATCTGTCATGGTTCACTCCCGAGAGTTTGATACTCATAAATATTGCCGTGGCCGTTGAACAATTCGGGTATGGTTTCGGATTCACGGCTTATATGCTTTACATGATTTATTTCTCCGATGGCGAACACAAAACGGCCCATTACGCCATTTGCACAGGTTTTATGGCACTTGGCATGATGCTTCCGGGCATGATTGCAGGTTGGTTGCAGGAATTACTGGGTTACAATCATTTCTTTATCTGGGTTATGATTTGTGCCATCCCTACATTGGCCATTATTCCTTTTTTAAAGATTGACAAAGAGTTTGGTATTAAAAAAGCCCCCTAAATCCCCCAAGGGGGACTTTTAGAGAATGTGAATGACACAAATATCACAAATCAAAGCAAATTTTTAATTACCTTTGCGGACAATAATTCAGTTACAATATAACGTTTAATAATTTGCCTCATTGAAAGTCCCCCCTGGGGGATTTAGGGGTCATAACTTATGAAAATCCTAGTTCTTGGTGCCGGAAAAATGGGCACATTCCTGACCGATGTTATGTGCATTCAGCACGAAGTAGCATTGTTCGATACCGATCCGAAACGTCTGCGTTTTGTTTTCAACACCTTGCGCATGACCGATTATGAAGAGGTTCGTGAATTTGAACCCGAATTGGTTATCAACTGCGTTACCTTGAAATTTACGATTGATGCTTTCGAAAAAGTATTGCCATATTTGCCCAAAAATTGCATTATTTCGGATATTGCTTCGGTAAAAACAGGTTTACAGGAATATTATAAAAAAAGCGGTATGCGCTTTGTTTCCACTCACCCGATGTTCGGACCGACTTTTGCCACGCTCGATAACCTGAGTACACAAAGTGCCATAATTATTTCCGAATCGGATCACATGGGGAAAGCGTTTTTCAAAGATTTGTATGGTTCGTTGAAACTCAAAATTTTCGAATACAGTTTTGATGAACATGATGAAACAATCGCTTATTCGTTGTCCATTCCATTTGCTTCAACCCTTGTTTTTGCTTCAGTCATGATACCGCAGGAAGCTCCCGGAACGACTTTTAAACGTCATATGGATATTGCCAAAGGTCTTTTAAGTGAAGATGATTATTTACTGACTGAAATTCTTTTCAATCCTCATACACACAATCAGGTGGAAAAAATCCGGGCCGAACTGAAAACCTTGATGGAAATTATTGATGAAAGAGATTCGGATCGTATGGAAGCATTTTTGAAAAAAGTGAGGAAAAACATAGAATAATTCATAATGCATAATTCATAATGTATAATTCATAATGTATAATTCATAATGTATAATTCATAATGCATTATTTGTAAAGACTATTCGGAAAAATTAGTGTAATTCGTATTAATTCGTAAAATTCGTATCCTATGGAAACAAAAGAACAAGTATTGGAAGCCATGAAAAAAGCCGGTGTTCCGGTAAATGCTGGTAAACTGGTAGAACTGACAGGCCTCGACCGCAAAGAAGTGGACAAAGCCATGAAACAATTGAAAGCTGATGAAGCTATTGTATCGCCTAAGGTTTGCTTCTGGCAACCGGCTTAATTTAAGGTAAAATTATTTCAGAAACGACCGCCTTGCAATATTGCAAAACGGTCGTTTCTGCATTTTTAGCTTTTACGTCGACAGAACAAGCCTATTCGTCTAAATTAATTGCACGCATATTTCGTACATACTACTTTTGAATCAAAATTAAAGATTTAAAACAATGAAAATACGAAATTTAGTTCTGGTTCTGGTTATTCTTTTCTCGATAACCGCAGCTGCACAGGAAAAACCCGTACAATGGGATTTATCATCGTGTATCAAATATGCTCTCACAAATAATATACAGATACAGAAAGCCAGGATAAGTCTTGAAAGCAGCGAAGTAAGCACCAAACAAGCCAAAGCACAACTCCTCCCTAATTTGTCGGCTTCTGTCAGTCAAAATGCATCATACAATCCTGCGGTTTCTCTTGGGACTTATTCGGGGAGTTATGGTATCAGCAGTTCAATGATACTTTTCGATGGTGGCAAAACACTCAAAACTATCGAAGAACAAAAACTTCAGGAAGAAGCAGAGAAATACAATATTATAAGCAATGAGAAGAGTATACAGATGTCGATATTGCAAACCTACACCAAAATTCTGTATGCCAACGAAGCAGTGAAAGTATATGAAGCCACCGTAAAGACTTCGGAATATCAGTTCAATCGTGGTCAGGAAATGTTACAGGCCGGGAGCATTTCGAAAGCAGATCTGGCGCAACTCGAATCGCAGCTCAGTTCGGACAAATACCAACTGGTAGTTGCACAAAATACTCTCAGTACAGCCCGTCTTGAACTGAAACAATTGCTGGAACTCAATTCCGGTGAAGAAATAAGCATCAGCATCCCCGAATTGACCAATATGAATATCCTAAAACCCTTAGCCTCTTTACAATCTATTTATGAAACAGCTCTAAACGTTATGCCTGAGATAAAAACCGGTAAATTAAACATACAGGTTTCGACTCTTGAAACATCGAAGGCGAAGGCAGGTTATTTGCCGAAAATCAATCTGAACGGCAGTGCCGGAACCAGTCACAACACCAATTCAACATATAGTTTCAACACACAACTGTCCGATGGATTTAGTGCCGGAATAGGAGTTTCGGTAAGCATTCCGATATTAACCAACAGGGAAAACAAATCGACACTTGAAAAAGCCCGTTTAAATGAGAAAACAGTAAAGTTAACTATGAAGAACACCGAAAAAAATCTGTTGAAAGAGATTGAATCTGTTTATCAGGATGCCCTTTCAGCTCAAAGCCAATACATGGCCGGCTCTGAAAAAGTAAAAGCACTGGAAACAAGTTACAGTCTGATTGAGCAACAATACAATCTGGGGATGAAAAACACGCTTGAATTACTGACCGAAAAGAATAATCTGCTTTCGGCACGGCAGAGTATGATGCAAGCCAAATATCTGAGCATAATGGATATGCAGATTCTGAATCTGTATCAGGACTTTCCGGTGGAAATTAAATAAATACATTTCAAAATAAAAATACAAATTTTAAATTCAGAATAAAATGAACAAAAAGAAAATTATAATTATCACGACAACGACTATAATAGTCATAGCTGCTGTTGCCTATTTTCTGCTTAAGTCATCTCCGAAAGATGGGTTTAGTTTTGAGCCTACATCACTTACAATCGGCAACATAAGCTCTACCATTACTGCAACAGGTACCATTGAACCGATTATCGAAGTAACTGTCGGCACACAGGTTTCAGGGAAAGTATCAAAGATTTATGTCGACTATAACTCGGTGGTAAAAAAAGGAGAAGTATTAGCAGAAATCGACAAAACCAATCTGCAAACGGAATACAATACGCAAATGCTCGCTGTACAGTCGTCTAAAGTGGAATACGATTATCAGAAAAAAAATTATGAGCGTGCCAAAGATTTGTATGGAAAGAGTCTGATCAGTGAAACCGATTTCGAAACGGCAAAATATTCTTACGAAAAAGCAGAATCGACTTACAAGCAAAATATCTCGAATCTTGATAAAGCTAAAACGAATCTGAATTATGCCACTATATATTCTCCTATAGATGGAGTTGTCCTTTCGAGAGCAGTTGAAGAGGGCCAGACTGTCGCAGCCAGTTTTAGTACACCAACTATGTTTATCATTGCACGTGACCTAACCAAAATGCAGGTGGTTGCCAATGTCGACGAGGCCGATATAGGTAATGTAAAACAAAACCAGCGTGTAACATTTACTGTGGATGCATATCCGGAAGATGTTTTCGAAGGCACGGTCACCCAGGTCAGACTAAACCCGACAACAACCTCGAATGTGGTTACCTATCAGGTTATTGTAAATGCACCCAATCCCGACTTAAAACTGAAACCAGGACTGACAGCCAACATCACTGTTTATACGCTTGAAAAAAAAGATATTCATGTTTTGCCCAATAAAGCACTGAACTTTAAACCGGATACACTTTCATTGTCACACAATGGCTTTAAGGTAGAAGATCAAGTTTCAAAAATGGAAGTTCCAAATCAGAAAACCGTATGGGTTCAAAAAGGGAGAACACTTGTAAAAACAACTGTCACAACAGGCGATACCGATGGCATAAACACTGAAATACTTTCAGGGCTGACAGCCGACGACAAGGTTATTCTCGAGATGAAGCAACTAACAGCAGGAGAAAAACCTGCAGTAAGCGGAGAAACCAGTCCGTTTATGCCCAAACGTCCGGGATCGGAAAAGAAACAAAATACTCCAAAAGAATAAACAATGAGTAAAATAATAATTGATATAAAAGATTTAAAACGTAACTTTATTGTAGGCGAAGAAACCGTTCATGCTTTACGAGGAATTTCGTTCAGTATCAAGGAAGGTGAATTTGTCACCATCATGGGTGCCAGCGGTTCGGGGAAATCAACATTACTCAATCAGCTTGGTTGTCTGGACACACCTTCATCTGGTGAATATCTGCTCGATGGACATTCGGTGGGAGACATGGATAAAAACGAACGGTCGACCATTCGTAATCGTAAAATCGGGTTTGTTTTTCAGTCGTACAACTTATTACCAAAAACTACGGCTCTTGAAAACGTGGAATTACCATTGCTTTACAATCCTTCGTATAGTATGAAAGAGCGCAAGGAAAAATCGCAGGCAGCACTTGAGGCAGTTGGACTGGGTGATCGTTTATATCACAAATCCAATCAAATGTCAGGAGGACAGATGCAACGTGTAGCCATTGCACGGGCTTTGGTGAATGATCCGGTACTGATTCTTGCCGACGAAGCTACCGGGAACCTCGATTCACGGACAGCTTATGAAATAATCGTGTTGCTACAGGAGCTGTATAAGAAAGGTCGAACAATTATATTTGTCACTCACAATCCCGATTTAGCTGCTTTTTCAAGCAGAAACATCGTATTGCGTGATGGTAAAATTATAAAAGATTCATTAAATGAAAAAATTGAATCGGCAAAAGTTGCATTAGAAAAACTACCAAAACAAGAAGACTAAAATGAATATAGGCAATCTAATCAAAATATCGCTCCGGGCACTCGCCAACAACAAAATGCGTGCTTTTCTAACCATGTTGGGTATTATTATCGGGGTAGCTTCAGTCATCACCATGCTTGCTATCGGACAAGGTTCAAAGATCAGCATTCAGAGCCAAATATCCGAAATGGGCTCGAACATGCTTATGATACAACCGGGTGCAGGGATGATGGGTGGAGTCCGACAGAGTGCAAGCAACATGCAATCACTCAAAATGGAAGATTATAATTCCATTCGTGACAATGTGAGCTACATCTCACAAATTTCACCTTCAGTAAGTAGTTCGGGACAGTTTATTTTCGGAGCAAATAATTATCCTGCATCTATTTCTGGAGTCAATACTGAATATCCCGATATCCGGAAATTGACTATCAATGAAGGAAACATGTTTACCGATCAACAAATTAAGTCAGCTGCCAAAGTATGCGTTATTGGTCAAACAATTATAACTAACTTATTTACGAACGGAGAAGACCCAATTGGAAAGATTATCCGTTTCAATAAAATTCCATTTACGGTAATCGGCACATTGAATGCCAAAGGTTACAATAGTATGGGAATGGATCAGGACAACATTGTACTTGCACCTTACACCACTATTCAGAAACGGATTCTGGCTATAACATATATTCAAGGCATATTTGCTTCGGCCACTACCGAGGGCGTAACCGATAAAGCTACTGATCAGATTAGTACTATTCTGCGGACTAATCACAAGCTAAAAGCTACTGATGATGACGATTTCAACATTCGTTCGCAGGAAGAGTTGAGTTCCATGTTGACTTCTACCAGCGACATGATGACTATTCTTTTAGCTTGTATTGCCGGAATATCTTTGCTTGTGGGCGGTATCGGAATTATGAACATCATGTACGTATCGGTGAAGGAACGAACCCGTGAAATTGGCCTGCGTATGTCTATCGGAGCCAAAGGAAAAGACATTTTGGCACAATTCCTTATTGAAGCGATCCTTATCAGTTTCACCGGTGGAATAATTGGAGTCATTTTTGGTGTAGGTGCATCTATCATTGTCAATGTGGCTTTGTCATGGCCGGTTTCCGTTCTTCCATATTCTGTACTTCTTTCGTTTCTCGTTTGTACGGTCACCGGCGTATTCTTCGGATGGTATCCTGCCAAAACCGCATCAGAACTTGATCCTATTGAAGCGTTGAGATACGAATAAACATTATTCAACACAAATTATCAATCGAAAAAAACTATATTTGCAAAACACAAAATCAATAATATGAAGACTGCAGCCAAAAAGAATAACCTGGAAATTTTAATGCACACCGGCATCTGGATGTTAGTGTATGCACTTCCATTTCTTATTTTCTGGAAAAACGGAGACACCGATCTTCCTGACAAACTACTTCATCATGGGGTTGTTGTTTTGTCGTTGCTAGCTGTATTCTATTCAAATTATTTTTACCTGATAGAAAAATTTTTATTTGATAAAAAACTTGGCAAATACTTTCTTTACAACATCCTGATAATATTGACATTGGGAGCAGGAGTTCATTTCTGGAATGAAGCAACCATGCCGCAGGAGATAAAACATCTTCCATATCCAGGAATATCAAGAGCCATTTCATTCATGTTTCGTGATATGATATCACTCATTATGGTTGTCGGGTTAAGCGTGGCTTTGAAAACAACCGGCAAATGGTATCGAATGGAATCTGAACGGCAGGAAGAAGAGAAAAAGCGGACGGAAGCGGAATTGCTAACTTTGCGGCAGCAAATCAACCCGCATTTTCTGTTCAACACGTTGAATAACATCTATGCATTGATTGAAATCAGTCCGGAAAAGGCACAAATTGTAGTACACGAACTTAGTAAACTCATGCGATACGTTTTGTATGAAAATAGCGGAGAAGCGGTTACTTTGAATAAAGAAATTACTTTTCTTGAAA
>JAQTOL010000126.1 GCA_028748945.1 Paludibacter sp. | reverse complement strand
TTTACGATGCCGCATACCGCGGTTGATATGTTAATAGAGTGTTTTTCAGGGGATGAGAAAAAAGCGTATCAGATTAAACGCGCTATTGAAATCTCGATTGAGCATTATTCAGTTGAGATGGCGGATGATGCGGAGTGTTTAAAAATCATTGAAGAACGACTCGTCAATAATTGATAAAAATACTATTTGGAGGAAAACGATGTTGAGACGTCATTGGAAACGAATTACACTGATTTTAATCGGTTTGGATGTTGTTGTTTTTAGCACGGCCGCATTGGTTAGTGCTTATGTGGCATTAGGACATTAAGGGTAGGAAGTATATATGAAATCACTTTCAGTAAGATTAACCCATCAAGCGTAAAAACGGCTTGCTAAACGTTTCGGTATACGAGGTGAGGATGTAGCACAGCGAGCAGCGAAAAATATCGTTCATAACGTAACGATCACTCTATATTGAAATTAACACATATATTGCAGATTAAGATATTGAGACATAGGAATATTATGCCATGCATATTATTATTCTATTCGATGAATATTTCAAAAAATATGGATAGAGGTTATCGTTTTTTTAGAACATTTGAAAAAATGTTATCAGGAAGATTCCCTTTTAATTTTTCGAATTTTAAAACATCAAATATGTCAAAAAGCTTACTGACAAAGACTCGGTCTTTATTGAGAAAATTATGTAAATCTTGTTGATAAAACTTATTTAGATATTTTCTCGTTTTTCTTGCTGAGGGTTGAACATCAAACAAATCATTGAGATAACCTTCAAAGAAATTGTTGATTTTTCTTGTGAACTTAACACTGTTTTTTTCACAGTGCTGCCGTATATTGTATAAAGCAAAATTTGCGTATTCATTTAAGGGAGTTTTTGAATGAAGACGATTCAACAAGTCTGCGATATCGCAAAAAGCATCAAATTCCTGAGGGCTATCAGCAGAAAAATTCAAAATTCGGTAAACGTATTCTTCATCTACTGCATCAAGATTATATAACTCTAAAATGTCTTTAAATTTGATCAATATTTCTAGATTACACAAAGTATTATAAAAATAAAGATGATCTTTACCGGTATCCTTTATTCGTTGAACCATATTGTTGACTGTATCTAGTAGAGTCATGGTGCGTTTTTTGGAGTGATAGAGGTATATCTGATTAAATACATATTTTTGCTGGGCTATGATGAGTTGGAAATAAGAACTATTTATGATATCGAATAATTGGATGAGGAATTGATGAAATTCTATTTCCTGATCTTCAGGGAATCTTTCATAAAGCAAAAGTATAAAATCTAGAAATTGATTTTGATGAGTATCATTTAAAAGGGTAAATATATCAAAATAACTAACTTCATGATCAAAATTTAAAGAAGGATCGACATTTTCAAGTTCTGTGAAAAAGTATTCGATCGTTTTTTTTGAATGACCGTTTAAAATTTTGTTTTCATTGAATTTGCTGTACAAGAATTTGTGCTGTTTTATCTCATAAAAAAAGTTTGTTTCATCGAAAATACTCTGGAAAGAAGCAGGGACAAAAATTAAATCGAAGGATGTCTCTTTTTTCTTGATAGCATCTTCTTTCCAAGCTGTTATATCTGCTATTGCTTCATCATCAAGTGGATAAGTCATATCTTTAAAATTATTAAATAGAGTCGCCGGCATAGCTAATTTTTTTTCTACCATGTCCCAATGCCTCAGTAAGGTAATTAGTAATGCAGTATTGCGCCCATTTTCAATTTTCGGAGAAAAATGTTCTTTAAAATAATTAAGTTCATGATCTGCTTTTAAATCATCGAGCTCGTTGAAAAAATCAGATTTAGTATGTTTACCGGAAAAATATTTTATTGAAAAGGTGCCATTTAGATTGATTTTGAATCGATAAAAATATTTCACATCGGATTCATTCAGCGGAATATTGTTGGACAAGAATCGCCACTCATGCTCAAAACTCAAACCATACCCCAAAAAAAATGAATTTTTTGAACGTGTTAGCCATCCTGTGATTGCATATGCGAGACGATTGTCTAGTTTATCAAAAGTAGAATTCAAAGATTTTCCTAAAAATTTAAGACTTTTCGATAAGTAAAATTGGCCTATTTTAAGTGGTTCCCTACACATTTTTACAAATTTTTCTTTAAATGAGAATTTCCCCTATTTTATACTTTTATCATATCAAAAAAATGTGTGAAAACACATTGTAACGACTAATTGAAAGAAATACAATTCACAGAATGGAAAGGAAAAATGCGATGGAAAGTATAACGGTTTCCGACTTTATACAAATAGTATTGCCATACGCCAATACTATGCCTCAATATGAACTAGAGAAGAGGGTGATCAATAAAGTTTTGAGCAAAATTAACGAGCAATTGTTCAAAGACTATGTAGCGAATCTGATTATAGATATTTGTGTAAAAGCGGAAAAGACATTTCTAAAACTTGATGCAACGCAGATCGTATTCATATCGCCTGAAATAGTGCATTTGATTGAATATATCAGTTACGAATATGAGTATCTAAATAAACAAAGAATCATTATACGCCAGTTGGTAGTGTCTAAACAATCAATGCAGCATAAAAGCTATTTGGAACTTGCAGCATTTCAATGTCTTTACACAGATCGTAATAGACTCAACGTCAAAAAAATTGACTCTGTTTTGCTGAACAATAAAAAAGTTGTGCATGGCACGAAAAAATCTTCAACTGGTACGCTTTTCGGTATTCAAACAAGTAGGTATTTCAAACCAAAGCCCAATAGAGAGACAGATGAAGTAATTGGGATTGAAAAATTACGTGGGAAAAAGAATGGCAAAAATTACTTAATACCCAATGATGATGAAATAATAGTTACTCGGTGTCCCATCTGTGGAGATATTCATAAGTTCGTGTATGAGAGTATGCAGAAAGTTTTGCAATACGATAAAGCAAGAAACGTCATCAAACTTCGATGCAATCATAAACTGAAATATGGCGAGCCATTCGAAATTGATATTTCACCATACGAGACTAAAAATTATAATGTCAAAGATATTTTGATGTTTATCATTAATAATAGGAGATATTTTGGATTACAAAAGCCTCGCTGTAAAGCTTGATGAAGAACAATTTGAATTGATCGAAGGGCTGGAACTTACACAATTATCAGAAAAGTTACTTGTTGATGTACTTTCCTTGAATGAATTGTTGCAATTAGAGACATTTGATTTAGAGAATGATCCATATATTCAAGATATTTTATTCATTCCATTCATTTTTTTTAAGTGCCATGAATCGGCACTACAAGAAGATGGCTCTGAGCCCGATTTTTCGTCTTTTCTAAGGCTTACCCTTCGGCTTTATGAGTTTTTGATTCAAATTTGGATGCTGGACAATACCTGTCTACAAAAACAATATTTGGAATTTGATAAAACCAAGTATAACGATTACATCGATTACTATATTCAAAATATAAAGCGGTTGGCAAATTTTGGTTTTAAAATTGACAGCAATTCTGCAAAAAACGAAAAAAACACGATAAATTTTATAGATTCTATCTGTCATGAAGAGGTTGCGTATGAATCGATAAAAGTTATTCCGGCATTTTCAAAAAAAGTAGATATGGAGGTATTTTTTCTGATCAATGATACCAATAAGCGGATTTATTACAATCAATATCAACCCAGAGGGGATAACGAAGGTAATGGTCATGGGGGATGGTGGAAAAGGGAAAAATATGATCCATCTGATATTGATGTTGATTTTGTAAGAAATGTAAAAAAAAGAAATTTTGCTACTTCAATTGAAGAGAAAGTTGAAAAAGAAGCAAAGGGGATTTTCATTGGTTCCCCAATGACCGATAAAAAAAGCAGAAAAGCTCTGGGATTCAAGCCAAAAACCGAGAATAGCACATACAAGCGATTCAAAATATCTCGCGCAATCTCAAATAATATTGGGCGAATGAACCAAAAATTAATATCCGATTACAAAATACCGGACATGAATTTAATGAGTATATTTATACGAGAGAAGATAATCACTCAAAGTGATTTTCTTTCCAATCTTGCTCTGGCAAGTTTTTTAACCGGGTTTACTTATGAGCAGATTATTGAAGCTTTAATGGGATTTGATTCTGGATTAAAATTCAATCTTGAAAAAGGGGTATTGTCATGGGATTTGGCCAACATATTCGCTAAAAATGTGGCAGAAGAATATACAAATTCTTCTATGACAAAACATGCGGTTAGGGCACCGTTGCCACAGACGATTGTGGCTTTATTGTTTGAATTGGACTTACAATTAGCAGAATATATTAATCGTTCTGAATGGATTCCAAAAATTGCTTCTGAAATATCAGGAGAAGCATTCGATTCCTTTCATCTTTCTTTCAAATTGTCCAAACCATCAGCGGCAGTATTTTCAAATGAGTATGTGATTTATTTGAAGAGGTTGAATCCGAATCTTAATGAAACTGAGATTACGAAAAATCTACAACACAATGATTCCCTAAAGCCTTTTATTGAAGAGATAAAAACCTTGTTGCATCATAAATTAATTACGAATGCAAAAGCTTTTGACAAGACAATTAAGATTACGCCTGCACGCTTGGCTGAAGCACATTTTAGATATCGACTTATTCTGCATGATGAGAGTGATATTGCGATGCTATTTTTTAAAAGGTTGTCAAAAAATGATGAGGCAAAGGTGTGCTATACGAGTATGCCGGCTTATTATCATCTTCAACGAAACTGGTTTGAAGAACTTCAGCAGGCAATGGGAATTGATGAAATGCTCAAAAATCGTTTTGATATAAAAGAGCGATTCGAAGTTGATGAGGCAACTGGAAAATATATCGGATCTCCCTACGTTGTGACTCCAGGTAAGAGCAAAAACTTTTTTAATCAGTTGGAAAATTTGTATAAACTAACGGATGATTCATTGATTGCAGACACACTATTGATGATCTATATCCGATATGCGCTATCAATTGTTTTGGCAACAAGAGATTACAGCGATTCATGCAATCTTCAGAATTATTCGAAGCGCTTTAGATTGCTTTCTCTGCAAGAGAAAAACAAAGACGACGCAACCTCAAAACGTATCATTCCGCTTTGTTTATTCGCCCAAAAGTTGATCACAAAATTCTATGAGTTAAAAGAAAAATACGGATTTGATGAATTTGTCCCAGTCTTGTTGATTCAAGGAGTAAATAATATTGAAACCAAAGTCATAACACAAAGTAGTATTGCAAAATGGGCCAATCAACTCAAGGTTAATATAGATTTGGATTTTATTAATAAGATTCCATTGCGCTTTGGCCGTCATATCGTTACATCCCGCGCCGTTCATGCAAACCTCAAAGGCGAATATCTTGATGCCCTGATGAATCACTTTCGGATGGGGACTGAGGATCAGGGGAGATACAGCAACCTGAGCAATCCAGACTATTTCTATTCTGTACGTTCTTTTTTGGAAACAGTATCCAAAGAGTACCTACCATCTTATAGTGCGGCATATTCCAATGTGTGAAATCAATAATTTATTTCGTAATAAAGTCGCTCATGTCATTTTAGCTTCTTCAAAAAATAAGAAAAGTACCTATAGATCTCTTGCAGAAGCATTGTATAAACACATTGAAATGGGTGCTGTGAAAATCGTAGATGAACAATATTGTTTTACGATCAGTGACTGGGAGTCAATCAGCAAGCTGCCGCGTCTTAAAAAGCGCACATTGGAAGCACATCATTTCATTGCTCGATTGATAAAAAATGGTGTGATTCATCCAGATTCGGCTCCATATCCAAGAAATACCAGGCTTATATCCCCTAATCAGTTGACTGATTGGTATTTAAAAACACCCCTCCCTGAAATGGATTTGATTTTGGATATGAAAGAATCGATGGAGCGCTTGTTGGACATGGAACCACAAAAGAACTATGAACAATTGCTGTATTGTTATTTGAGATTTTTCGCGCCACCGTTTTACCGGCATCAACAATTGGATCAATTCAGGTTTGACAATAACTTTTGGTTGAATGATCGCTTGGTATTTGTTATTAGAGCCGATTTAAAACGTTTCAGCGAATCAGAACGTAATATGGAAGTTGTAGTATTTGATGAAAAGATCTCAAAATGGCTGGATAAATACATGAGGTCATTGTCTACGGATTTTATGGAGTTAGCGAATAGCAGTACATTGTTTGGATTCTCAAATATTTTTTCAATGTCGCCAGAAGAGTATATGACATTCTTAAATGATTTTTTATTGAAAAATACTGGTCAAAAAGTACCTGTAAAATTGATTCAATGGGCAATTTTGAATGAACTTCAATTTCATAATTCTCCGTTGGCAAGCACAATAACTGTCTATAAGAATTGCCCTGTATTGACATTGGCTGAATTGAATTCGCTGTTTCCAAATACAGTTCCCGTACATTTATTATCCATGGAAAATATTGTAGAACAGAATAAAAGATTCTCATTTGATGACGATGAATACGATTTCATTGCTGAGGTTGAGACACACTTGAATGTTGAGCATGATCTGATGGAAATCATCCGTATTATTCTAAAAAAGCCGTACACCGATAAAGGTGTATTCATAAAGCTTTGCGTAGAACAGAGTGAAAAAATAAAAGCAATTAACGACAAACATCTTCTGGAAGATGAATATCATGTGGCGAAGCATTTGAGACATTTGATTTCTCAACTAAAAAGCGGAAATTTGGCGCCAAAAACTTTTAAACAGTATTTAGGGGTACTGACAACTTATTGTTTTCAATATGTTCTTTATTACAAAGCATTGAATCCAACAGTCATGGCTATCATAAAGACTGAAATAATCGAAAATGACACCTTCGAAAACTCGTCCAAAATAAAGTATTTAGGGGTGCTAGATCAATTTTTTTCAAATGAGTATCATATGAAAATCGATGTTGTAATTTCGGATAGCATGAAACAACGCTCATTGATTTTCAAGCATGAGCTTGATTTACTCGTTGAAACACTCATTGCAGAAGATAAAGAAAAATATAATATTGACAGAATGACTGGTGCCAATTTTTATCGCGTGCATGCAAGAGCAGTATTTGTCATATTATTGTTCTATAGTGGGTTGCGTTTTAATGAGCTTCGCTCAAGGATGATGAAAGATTTTTATAAAAGTGGAGATTCGTATGTTGTTGATATTAATCGATTTGGATTCAGAAAAATGATTAAAAACAATAGAGAAAACTATAAGTCTTTAAAAAACAGAAGTGCAAAACGAAGGGTTAAATTTACTATTGATGATTCTATCCTGAAAAAGATCGTTGATGACTATTATGATGTGTCGCATAAGCAAGATATAAAATACATGTTTGTTGGGTTTTCAAAGACGAGGCTATCGGCCAAACCAATGCGGGAACAAACCCTTGCAAAACTCAATAATTCTTTAAAGAATATTTTGGGAAGGAATGTGGTATTGCATTCTTTACGGCATTCATTTGTAACTTATCAAATGAAAAAGATTCTTGAAATGGGATCACTTAGCTGTCAAAAAAATCTTGCAGAATTATGTAATATGATTGGACATTCTGAGCCTGAAGTAACATTTAGTAGTTATTTTCATAAGCATCTATTGACGTTTTTGTAAACACAAATTGATAGTGATAGTTTCATGAAACGAAAGGATGATTTTGCTAAGCATATTGAAATTAAGCCTATTGATAATGAATAATGGGTCATTTTTTTAGTATTAGTCAAAGAATAGTTATAAAGTATTCTCTGAATAGTTTAAGCGAAGGAAGGTTATGCGGCATGTATCAATCTAGGGTCTATTGTTGGTTTATTTCAGCTTCTAAAGATTGTAAGATCGCGATGATTTCATCCAGTGAAGGGTAGCTTCCAAAAATCATTGAACGCATCGCATCATAGTCTTTTGAAAGTTCAGAGATCCGTTCTTTAGGTGGTACAAGTTTTAGCGAACCAGCTTTTGCATTTTCATAGTTTGCCCAGGCGCTAGGATAAAATTGTTGTTTAAAGACAACAACCGTTTCGAGTAAATCAAGATCTCGTAATGCCGCTTCTTTTACATCTGATTGTGCCATCATTGCTAGATCATAATAGTGTCGAGAATAGCGTGGAAGCATCGCTTTATCAAGAGGGCGGTTCGCTTCTTGATGTAAAATTGTCGCCTTTTCCCAAAACGTTCTTTCGGCAACTATCGCTTTGACCTGACATATTG
>JAQTOL010000125.1 GCA_028748945.1 Paludibacter sp. | reverse complement strand
CACCATAGCATTCATCATAACGATAGCGCAATTCGCAAACCTCGCCCCCGAATTTCTTATCTTCTATAACGGCACACTCCGAGGAAATTACAGGCTTAGCGGACGATGTCACTCTTTTCCCATCAATGTACAGACCGTATCGGACAATGCCTAGGGTGCTGCCATCATTTTGAATCAGAACCGATTCCAGTAGCCGGACACATCGCTCCAGCCCCACTTTCGCTTTCGTTTTTCGCTGATCGATAAAGACTTTATAAAGAGATGCTAATACGGACTGGCTTTCGTAAATATCTTCGGTAGAAGTAAAATTATCCAGCCGATCCAAGGCTTTTTGTAATTCATCCGTCATTTCCTGATCTTTTGCTTTGAAATCATCCACCAGTTTCATCAGATCAAACGAGCTAAAAGGATACTTTATGTAATATTGATAACTGATTGTTTTGGTTTTCTTATCCACTGATTTCTCCCAATAAATTTCACTGATATTTGCCTGGGATACTCCAACAAGATAATCCTGTTTACCTGATTTTGACGTAATGATGTCCGAATAGCTCTGAAAGGACTTTGCCACATTATCACTGGTAATTTCAGTATTCTTTAATTCGGATGAACTCGTAATATTATCAGCCACCGAAGTCACAATTTGTGCTTTTACATTCAACATGGCATTTTCTTTTGCCTGTTGAATCGTTTCCGCATTTCCTATTCCCACGATAAAACCTTTTTCCAACTGAAAAGGCCAGTCAGGTTTCTTTCCGCTTTTTTCAACGACGGAAGTTTGCGCATTTGCCAAAACAAACGAACCGATAAGTAAGCCTAAAATTATTTCCCGTTTTTTCATATTGAAGAAATTATTTAGTTATAATTATGTTCTTAAACCTGAAATAATTATCGTTAATTAAGAACCGCAACATTTTGATTTCTTTTACTTTGGGAAATTCACAAACCAACTCAGTATTTACTTCAGGAATTAAAGTGGCTTTCAGATAATAATTATTCTCCTTGAGCCCAACAATTAATTTTGATATCCTCAGTTCTTCCCCTTTTTCATTTATTATGAAAGTATCATATATTCTGGGAAATTCCTGGTCATAATCATCTTCATTCCTACTAATCAGTTCAAAGTAAACATGGGTAATATCTCCAATAAGCCGGGCACTTTTATACCGGATAAAAATATTATGACCCAATTCCACCAAATCGCCGGTTTCGACTACCGGTTCATTTTTAGGGTTATCGTCCACCACTGAAGGTTGAGGGATGATAACCGGCATATTTTTAGCTATTTCTGATGCAGCCAGATTCGATTTATCGAAACATTCCCGGCAAACAGGCGGAACGGAATTAAGCAAATCCAACGCTTCACTGTACTTTCGCTGCGTAGCCAAACTATTTGCATGTGAAATCACCAGATCGCAATGTGAATTGTAATATCCCAATATCTCATCTTTTGCTTTATCAATCATTACCTTAAACTTTCCATTGCGCGGATTTATCATCTGAAAAGCGGCATTATAGGCCACAGTCTGTGTTTTTCCAACTCCTACGATTTCCAGCGAAGTGGTAGCATAAACATTCCCCGTATAAAAATCGGCGATATTAAAAACCACTTCCAGACGATATGACAACATAGGTGGCGCTGTAGCAGTAACATCGCTTTTAAGAACTGAAATTTGCGGATAAATCACAAACAAACTTCCACCTTCAACAGCACTCAGTCCATTTAAACCAACCATAGATTTCATTTTTCCAAGTAATATATTGAGTGAGGCAGATGGATAAATATTGAGTTCGGCAGGAAGAGTCGGTGCTATGGCAATGCGTTTCATATCATCACTCTGAGCCTCATTATTCTGCGCGTTCGCAGAAGAAAAACAATTGAAAGCAAAAAACAAAACAACTAAATACTTTATAAATCTTTTCATTTTGATGGTTTTTAGTAATTGCTAAATGAATAAACAGGAAATGATTCTATTTCTCCCCTATAATTAACCAGGCCTCACCCAATCCGCGCTGGTATATCTTTGTTTCGATATTAAACGGTGCGGAAGACAAATACTTATTCAGATTAGTTACGAAACGCCTTGTATCCATGGCAATTTCGCGGCCACTGCTGTTGGTGTACATCATCGGAATGCGGACCTGATCCATTTTAAGTACATTCTCGGTGGCATCAACCGTAGAGAAGCGTCCCGAAACGGTATTTTTGCTCATCCAGTTTTCAATATGCGTACTTAAAGACTCCTTTTCACCATCAACCGTATATTCCGTTTCCAGATCGACATCGGAATTACCCCAAACCCGTACGACTACCATCACCTCACGACCATTTTTGAACATATCGTCGAAATGTTTTTGCAATTGTCCGTTAAAACCATCCATATAACTCAGTACGGCTTCTTCCAACAATAAATCGGCGGTGGCAAAGGACGAAGGCGAACCGACACCGGCAGCCGCCGCCACCTGTTTATTGGTATAGGCATCCAGCCCACGGAGGTTAAAGGTGATGATTTGATTCGGACCCTGACGTTTGATGGTATAGTCAAGATCCATGATAATATCGGCTTTTGCAGTTCTTTTCAAGACATCGATAGGAGTTTCCTTCACGGCAGCACCGGAACTTTTGGACGAAAGCATACTTAATTCGGCCCCTTCGGTTTCGATGCTTTTCAGGGTTTGTTCCAGGTCTTTCAGTGGAAATCCGCGATCGGACATGATGGAGCCCATTTTAGTGATAACCATCCTTATCTGACTGTTTTCCTGAAACGCTTTTTTATAATCAGGAATCTTCTGGTCGGCACCATTTATATTTATTGTCGTAAAATAGCCCTGTGATATGCAAAAATTATCACTGGGCACAATCATGATAGTTGGTTTTTTTGCTTGTCCATAGGAAAGCACACTTACAAAAATCAGCAATAAAAACAAAATCGACTTTTTCATATATGTATATTTATTTATGTTAGTCATTAACCCAAACTTTTACTTTACAGGTATTCCTTTCTAATTTTAATTCTGAATGAAAAATTATGAATTATGAATTATGAATTAATTTCAGAATCCCGCATCCAGTCTTTTGGCTATTCCTTTTTCTTCAAGATACTTACGAAGCGCATCGTAATTAACCGAAGCACAAATAGCGACTTTATAACCTTTTTCCATTTTTATCCGGTCTTCCCCGCTGGGAACCCCATCATTGGTAAGATTGATAAAACTAAGGTACATACCCCCTGCCTTGAAAAACTCATCAAAAAAATCGGGATTCATCTCATATCCATCCATTCCAACAATTGCCGGAGTGGGTGCAGCTCCATTTCCACCGGGAACACCTCTGAAAATAACGGCGGCAACGGCATCTTTTTTAGCATTGAAAGCCGCCACTTCGGCATTTTTCCCATAACCCCATACTTTAATGGCTTTCGTACCATCCTGTCCGACGCCAAGACAGGAGACTTCATAACTGTACTGACTGTGGTACATGGCTTTCAAATCCCTGCGTTTTTGGGCATTTACAGTTATCAGGGTAACCAGTGAAAGTGCTACAATGAAAAATTTATTTTTCATAATCTATTCTGTTTAAAGTTCTATTCGCAAGCCTAAATCGATAGCAAGTCCGCTCCTTCCTGCAAAACCAGAGTAAGAGTCATCATACATAAATCCTAAATCTGTAGAGGTGGTTGTATTATCGCTGTTTTTGATTTCAGAATAAGCATTACCAACCAGTATATAGTAGTTTGCAGTTCCTACCAGTTGGATATTGTGCCTGATATTAATGGTTGCATACGCACCTATATTCAAAAATGCCGTACTTATATTATAATCCGTACTGCTGTTGGTCCATGTTGCCTTCTCCACACCATAAGCTAAAAACGGAGCAAGCGAAAACGCCCGCATAAAATAAAAACCTTTTGACAGTCCTACCTGATAACGGCCGAACGTAAAATCACCAACGCTATAATAATTACTATAATTACCTCCATCAAAAGCATACGAACCGAATATTTTTAATTGTGTGACTCCTATCGGATTTTTAGGGCCTGCAACCTGCCGTGTAAGAACCGCTAAATTTTCTTCCGCCTTAATATAAAAGCCTCCCATTCCGCCGGTCAGCGACCCTCCTCCGAGTGATAAGCCGAGTCCGAAGTCGTTGCGTTGTTGCATCGTCATACCCGGTTCTATCCGTTTTCCTGCCGTTTGATAAAATTTAGAAAGTTCAACCGATGCGGTACCGGCAACAACAGAGTTAACCGCAACTTTAGATACCCTGACAACAGCTTTTTGTTTCGAAACCACTTCTCCCTTGTTGTTTTGTTCATTTTCTAAGATAAAATAACGCTGATCGACAGAAAGACCTTCTTTCGTTCCTATTTTTGCTCTGACCGGATGAACGGCATACACCGAAGTCTTTACCCTGAATGGTTCGTATTTTGTTTCAAGCGCAAGTAAGGTCACATCCAACGACATATTGAGCAGTTTAGCAAATAACTGCTCCTTTGTCAGCTGTACTTTTGGTGCCAGGGTCTGACCCGGATTGTACTGGGTTCCATCGGCAACGGCGGTTGCCGTCATGACAAAGCTAAAACCGAAGCTTGCATTTTCGAAAAGATATTTCTTTTCGTTGCGAACAGCGTCATTATCATCTTCGTAAATCCACATCTTATCAAAAAGCGTATCTACTGCGTTCGGATTTATTTTATACAAATAGGACACTACATCCCCTTTCCTACCGTTTTTAGTTCTTTCAACGGGTTTAAATACCGTTCCGGCGGCCGCAGCCGATTTTCGGTTGGCAGCATCCTGTTGGTCATAATATTCCTGCATCGACATCACATTCCGGATATCGAGTACCTGAATATAACTATTGTTTACCAGGGCCTTACCTGCATCCTTTATTTTATTTAATCCGGTTTTGGAAGCCGATGCTATTTTCATATCCCCCGCTGTAGCATTGTATAAACCTCTGGTAGCAATAAGTGACATGTCGAATTCCCCGTTGGGTTGTTGGGAAAACCACTTAGCCAGAATTTTGTTGGGGAGTTTATAATTCTCAATAGCCTGAAGAATCTGATCGGGGTTTGAGCTTGCCGGGAGATAGCGGATATTCAGGTCATTATCGTCATACTTCCCGGGTATAACCAGGCTGCCGCAGGCATTTTTTATGTCGGGCATATATTTACCGTTATTATCCAGTACAATAACCGTCAGGGCATTCCGGTTGTAGGTCGAAGGAACAAGTCCGTTCTTCAGCGTTTCAGGAACAACTCCCTGCGCAAGGACACAGGAGGTGGTAAAAAGCAGGGAAACGAAAATCGAAGTGATTTTTTTCATAGAATTTGAATTTTTTGATTTATATATTCCGAAATATATTATGTCAATAAAGACCAACTAAAACTACTATGAAAGAATGAGACAATATTAATCAACGACGAAATTGATGTATATTATCTGAATTTTAAACCCACCGTTAAATTAAGGTTGGTGGGACTTGATGTAAAACGGGAAACCTGATCGGCAACAGACATGTTATCGATCAGGGTATAACGAAGATCTCCGGTTATAAAGCCCAACACATCGACACCGGCACCCACTTGCCACGAAAATGCTTTATTGCCGGTAAGTCTGTCTGAATTATCAAGTTGTAAAGTGTATGCCGGGCCACCCATTATATGAAGACTGAACAGTCCCAAATCGAGAAAACGCAATCCCAGCATTAGTGGAATACGTATTGAGTTAAAGGAACTGGGATTGTTGGATCCTGCAACATCCACTTTAACCGAGGCATAATAAATCTCGGGTTGGATATAAAGGGTGCGTCCGAATTGAAGCAAGATACCTGCCTGATAATTGCTTTGCAACTGGTCGGTTATTCCATTGATATCGTTAGTGGTGGAACTTACATCGAGACCGAATTTCGGTCCGATCCAGAAGTTGGGTTCTTTAGTCGGAGGAGGAGAAGTAATTTCATCTTGTGCAAAGACGGATAAAGAAAAACAAATAACTAACAGACCTAAAACTGATTTTGCTTTCATTTTCTCAACGTTTATTTCCCTACTCTAAAGACTTTTCGGTTCCGTCCTGTTTCTTTCGTGCATTCCTTCTCTATCCTATCACGCATCCTGTTTCACAAAAAACGTAATATTTAGCACAAATACACTAAAATAATAACCAACAAATCAAAAAAACTGATATTCAAAACTTTGATCAGGAATGTAGTGTACGATTATCAGATTTTATGTTGACAAAAATAGAAATAAAATTAATTATATACAATAGCTGTTACAATATAAATAATCAAACCCTCTATTTTTCACCTAAAAACAGACAAAGTATGTTATTAAACATTCAAAACGACGGAATGGATTGCTTGTATGGGTAATTGAATACAACAATATTTCCAAACGGCTCCTAAATTACTTCTCCGGTTAGAATGGACACGATATACTCATATGTTGTCTGCTACTGGCCGGTTTCGAACCCGCTATGCTAGCCAACCTGCCAGATATAAAAATCGAATTCGTTACCAAACAACGGTATCGTCTGCGCTCAAAACTCAAAATACAAAATTCCGACAATATAGTCGGTTACCTACATAATTTTCGTATTAATTTTAACTGTTTTCGGCTCTTTTTTGCCGTCAAAAACCCTTGTCCATATAAGCCCTTTTTTGAACCCATTTAAACGACTGTAATTCAATTTTTTGCAAAACCACTTTTGGGGGCTTGTCCATATAATAAATATTCAAGATTTTGAGTCTTATCTATTTATTTTATTTTAATTTGCATAGCAATAAATCAAAAAAAGTATGCTATGAAAAAAGAGTATCCCTTTCGCTCCCCTTCAATTCTTTTTCATTATTAAGTGTAAATGTCGGTAACTCCCGTACAACTATTCATAAAACCGGATCAGTTAGACCGCTATTATTTAATAAGCCTCCGGTAAAACAGTAATTAAACGATTCATTCTATTATCAATTATCAACACGAATTTTAATATTAAAAATCAATTACAATGGCAACAACTGAAAAAAACAGTGTAACTGTCGAACTGTATGATTTGACACTTACCGAACGTAAAGATGACCGTTTCGGTCGCGTAGTAAACCGGAAATCATTGACCGAAGATGATTTGATTAATATTGCCGTTTCACGGCGTAGTGATTTAAACCCCACATCCATGCGTTCAACCATGGATATTTTGAAAGACATTGCGAAAGAAGAAATTGTGAACGGATCTTCCGTTTTATTTGGATTGGGTTATTATGGCATGGGTGTGAACGGTGTTTTCATAGGCGATAATGCTAAATGGGATGCAACCAAACACAGTTTAACCATTCGTGTAACACCTACAGCTGAATTACGCAGTGCTGCAAAAGCTGCTTCCGTGGATGTACGTGGTATGGCCGGGATTGGTACGATTATCAATTCGGTAACCGATGTAAGTTCAGGCGAAGTAAATAGCCGCTTAACCCCGGGAGGTGGGGCAAACCTGATCGGGAGTAAAATTAAAATTGTCGGTGACAATGCAGGCATTGGCATCAGTCTGACGAATCAGGTGACTAGCGAAGTAATAACGATTCCAATAACTTCCATTTTAGTAAATGATCCATCCAAAATTAGTTTTATTGTTCCTGCAACACTGGCGGAAGGTGATTATAAACTAAGTTTGACAACTCAATTTTCAAGTGCAGCACAGTTGCTCAAAGAATCACGTACATTTACTTTTGATTACGTACTGAATGTTTAAAAAACTGACTTCTGTATAGCCCAGGATACAATCAATCGATACGAGGCTATACAGTAAGTCGATACGAGGGAATAGAACCTATCGATACGAGGCTATACAGAAAGTCGATACGAGGGAATAGAGCCTATCGATACGAGGGTATAGAGCCTATCGATACGGGGGAATAGAACCGATCGATACGAGGGAATAGAACCGATCGATACGAGGGAATAGAACCTGTCTAAGCGGATATTTTTATTAAATGTGCAAAGCTAGATACTGGTGGCCCGTCCTAGCGGATATGTTTATCAGAAGAGCAAAGTTTAGTACTGGTGGGTGGGATCTGTGATCCCACCCTTTATATTATAAGGTCCCGATAGCTATCGGGATGTGATCCGCTACTTTCAATATATTAATATTTATTACTACATTTGCAATACATCATTCATTTTACTATGGATATTCAGCATCGTATAACCGGAGAAGTATATTTTGTAACTGATACTGTTGTTGATT
>JAQTOL010000124.1 GCA_028748945.1 Paludibacter sp. | reverse complement strand
AGTAATTTGTCCTGCAGTAATTGTCCCCGCATAAATTCCATTTGTATCCATATAAACCGAAACGTAAGGAGATGATGCCCAAGAAGTACCGTTGTAACGTTTCATTCTCATTACACCGGCAGTTGTATTAAACCAAAAGTCGCCGGTTATCATCCCAGTTGGTTCTGATGATTGGTAATAACTGTGTGGAATAGGTGGTATATCTCCGGAAGTTATAAACCCGGCATCATTATCAAAACCAGAAATACTTATTGATGATTGATTAGTCATAGCAACAGCACCACTAAATCTCATACCATTAGTAACATCATATTTTAAATAATGTGTGCCATCACCTATTCCTATGCCATATGTTTCCGATGCATAATCACTCCATCCGTTTAAGTCACCTATTCTAACCAATTCAGTATATGTATTATATGTAGCTCCTTGTTTTTTCATACTGAATTGTGGTGTAGTATTTACACTAAACTCGATTCTCCCATCTCCTAATTGTCCCAATACAACATAAGGTTGCCCGGCATACCATGTATTTGCACCACTACCATCTAAATTTCTTGCCCCACTTCCATCTTGCCCTATTTTATATAGTGTAGTCGTCCCCGCAACTAAAGCTCCAAGTTGAAAATATTCTACGTGGGGAGCGGAATCTCTCATTACAATAATATCACCTTCACTTAATGTCTTATCAACATTAATATAAGTATCTGTATTTAATAAGTAATCTCGCCATTGGTCATCTGGATTTGGAACTGTTACCGGTTGATTAACCAATACACCACAATTCTTAACAACATAAAACCAGCCACCTAAAACAGTAGTAGTATTTATTGCATGTATAACAGAATCTAATTCTGAGAGCCATCCTTTTCTCCACATCCTACTCTGTGATCCCAAATCATATGTGTCATTAGCTAAAGGAATTATATGTTGAGTACGCATAATATTTGTTTGTGAATTAACTACAAAAGCACTCACCCCATTAACACTTAAAGCTATTTCATGTCCATCTATATAGTTTAAATAATCATTAGCATCAGTAAGACCATCCCATAACCATAAAGTATCGCTTTCCAACCATGCAGATTTATTATCCCCGCTTGCAACAAAAGTATCTCCGGTAGATAAACGTGAAGCATAAAAATCTCCACTAATAACAAATTTATCTTGGTATTTACTTCCATCATCAGTAAGATTGTATGCAATACCTTTACTAAGTAAACCATCAGAAGTCAACTCACCAATAAACATTCTCGGATCAGACGGACTCCAAGTTTCAAAACCTTTACCACTATTAGCTATCCATCTTGTATCGCTTGTATTTAATGCTATACCTGCACTTATTGTTCCAGCAGTTAATTTTGTATCTGTGAAAGAAAAACCGCCAATTGATGATGTACCATTTAAACGTAACGCAAAACTTTCTTCTCCAGCACTCGTATATCCAAATAATCCACTTGTATCTACACTATCTGTGTATGTCAATTTTATTGCTGAATTTGCTGTTCCGGTTATATTACCTATTTTTATTGTTGCATTTTCTAATGCAGCAGAAGTACCACCACTCCCATTTATTGCAATACCGTAATTTCCAATTGAAACTACCGGACTTAAATATGTACCACCAATACCACCGGTCAACGCCCAAATATTACCGGCAATATAAACGTTATTTTCAGCATAAAAATTTTGTGAATATCCACCATAACCACTTAATGCCCCCCATGTTGTTGTAGTAATACCGGTTAAATCTCCACGTCTATCTTTAATAACTGTTCCAGACCAGGGGTCTGTTGTCCATGCGCTTATTTGATGTATTGGTGTACTACCCAACGCACTCATAGCAATACTTTCTATAAAACCATTTCCACTCTGACCATAATCCGGTATTATACTTCCTTTTAATATTGTTACTGATGTAGCTCCATGTTTTAATCTCGCTGTCCATCTTTGCCATCTTTTATCCGGGTCAGCCGGATAAGTTGCAGTACCGATAATTTGCGCCCACGAATCCGTAACAGTTAAACCACCTCCTGTTCTATCATACCCGCTTCTTAGCCTAATATAATCCCCATCAACAAAAACATCAAATCCTGGAAAACCTTCAAAAGATTCTACATCAAATGTAAAAGAAACATCTAAATAATCTGGTAATGTAACATCACTATATAGTTTACCAACCGATTTACTTATTATTTGTGACCCAGCTAATGCCTGTTCTAAGTCAGCAATAAAAAATTTAACATGCAATTCATTAGCTGTTATTTTGTCAAATATAGAACCGGTTCTTCCAATGTAATAACCGGTATAAGGATCAACACCGTTAAAATTATTAGAATAAATATCTCCATATTGTTTTGTGTTTCCGTTTATATTCATAATTTCAGTTAGTGCAACTGTTCCACCAACTACCATCTTTCCATTAAACACACCATCACCGTCACTATCAACCCATGCAACATTAACTTCATCACTATCTCTTAACATCAATACATTAGTAGAACTTGTATTTCCGCTACTTTTTATTGTTAATCTTCCAATTGCCGGAGTACCATCTAAATCGATTGTCCCGATACCGACGCTGCCTAGATTATTTATTCTCAATCCTTCAGAAGCATTATCATAAAATAACCTTGTTATTCCTCCGGTGATTGTTGAACCTGCGCTAAATACCTTTGTTGTATAGTCCCAATTAATCTGCCCTCCAGTACTATCGGAAGGAGAACCAAAAACTATTCTTGAATCGCTTGCGTCGGGAGATAAAATACTTATGCCAGAATTTCCACTGTTTTCAACTATCAAGTTATCGGCATTTGAATCTGCTGTTACCGTTCCCGCCGTCGCAGTCATCACATGCAAACTTCCTTCCGGCGTTGTCGTCCCAATGCCAACTGAACCATCTCCTAATATCGTCATCTTAGTGGACATTGTTTGCAAAGTACTACCGGAACCTAAAGTAGTTCCAGTCTGAAAAAATATTGCACTTGCCCCAATACCGGTTCCTAATCCGGACTGTAATATTAAATTACCTCCGGCAATATTAGTTCCACTTATAGTACTACCGGCAGCAACAGTTAAATCTCTTCCAACTGTGTTCGCACCGGAATTTTCAATCCACATTTTTCTATTTGCTGAATTTCCAAAAGATAGATCATTCGTAGGAGTAGATGTTAATAAACCTATTTTACCGGTTGGACTTATATTAAATAAATCAAATAATGAATCTGTATAATTACCTATACTTAATTGGCTCCCTTCCGATACATTATGATTATTTATTTGCCATATTTTTCCACCGCTTTCTTTGTTATCCAGTCTAAAAAATACACTATTTGTACTTGAATCTTGCTCTATCGTAATACATTTATCAAAAGTAAACATAGGCGAAGTTGTTTCAAACCTATATTCTGTTTCGTCCTTCGCCCCCATTAATAATGTACCATCATAATTTACAGAATCAACTGTATATACATTAATAAACTCAAATCTATTCTGAAGAATTTCATTATCATGCTCTCTTTTTATTGAATTTACAACATCCCCTCCAACTGTCCCCCCACTTGCCTCAATACGCAATTGTTTCTGTTTATATGTTGTATCCATGAAAGACTGCATACCTGTTGTATCTGATACTCCACCGGAACTACCGCTTGAAATCACACTAATACTACCTCCAGAACCACCAACATATGTGTCATCACTTTTTGTATTTATTATGTTATCCACAGAATATTCTAACACACCATTTTTTTCTACCGGAACTATTTCTCCGCTTTTATTATCTAAGTCGTAATCAATTGATACCAAAAAGAAGTCAGTAGAGTTATAGTTAAAAATATCCAACAATGTCCAGTCAAGCATATCCCAATCTATTAATACGAGCGGAATAATATAACTGCTTCGTCTCGCTCCATAAAATTGTAATTTCTCTAGTGCTATTCCATTTCCATACGCATTTAATATATTAGCATTATTAACATTTGAATCCGGATCAGTATAACCGGATAAAACTAAATTACCTGAAGAATCTACTGTTATCCCAGCAGCAGCCAGTCTAGCAGAGTCCACAATAACTGTTTTGGTTAATTTATTTCTTGGTTTTATATTAGCTCTTATTGAAGCTATTCCTAATCCATCTAAGTAATCGGTATTGTCAGAATTTCTTATCCAGCTATTTACAGTTACTTCAACATAGTCTACAAGTTTATCCCAGAAAAAATTCTTAGTCATTATCTTTAAATACTGTTCCGGTATAGTAACAGATGCCGCTTTTTCATTTATATAATTTTTATTTTCCATTACAATATTACCATCTGCATCCGTATACAAATAACAATCAATGGTCTGTGTCAACTCTACCACAGCATCAAAAACCTCTTTCCCTAATGGGTATTCATCATAAAGAACATTACCATAATCAGCAGGTAAAATAAATTCAGAAATTAAATTCCCTCCGGAATCAAACAAGTGATTTATTACTGTAATATCTCCCCACCTAAACTCATACATCTTTTTCAATATTTTTAATGCATCAAAACCAACTACCCAGCCTGCTGTAAGTTTACATATATAATTTTCCGCAGAATCATAATATGTAGAATCATATAGTTTAACTAGATCATCATCATGTACAACACCATCAGAATCCAAATATTTAAATACACTATCTTCTAAAACATATTGAGGAACATCTACAGGAGAATTAGGTATTGCTAAATAAGCATATGTATCATAAATACCCGAAACCAAATTTTGTAAATCAGAATAAATTACATAATAAGGGATATCTCTTATGATAATTGTTTCTCCCGTTTTTACAAGAGGAATATCATTTACCCCATCACTTCCACATCCACTAACCCAGTCACCCCCGGTTGTTTGGAAAGATATTTTAATTCTAAATGCTGTATTTATTTCAAGAATACCGGGATATTCTCTATTAAAATAAACTTTTGATATACCACTACCACCCGGATATTTAGTACACATTCTATCATAAAATAAAGCCTCAAAAGAAGTACTTCCATCCGTACTCCTTTGATTTGTATCGGCACTTATTATTGTAAAGGCTCCTAATTTTTCTACTACATCAAAACTTATAGTAGTTATATATTCACCATTACCATCATTAACTACCGGGTAAGTAATAGAACTAAAATCTATCATTCCTATGAATATTTGTTTTTCTGTTTCACCATTTTGCACTGCCGTTATTTTTATCATAACTCTGGGCATTGCATCCATATTTGCATTAAAGAAAGTATATACTGGATTAGTTCTTGTTCCGTCAGACCCTTTAATAGATGGACGGAAATAAAATGTCATATTGACATTATCAAGAACTATAGCTCCCGCTTCCCCTGGGTTGTCACTCTCTATCTTTTTAGATAGTTTTCCTTTTGATATACACCACTCAGTCCATTCAGTCCATGCACTCCAAGATGTCCCGCTTATTCCGCTATAACCGCTTATCCCGGAATCCGGAGGATTATACGTTGCTGAATAAATTTTAAAATCCATTTAATTACCTCATTAAAATTTATATTGACGAGTTCCTTTCACTCCAATACCAACTATTCTTCTACATGCGTCATCACCTATAGCATTGATTCTATCTTTCTCTAAATATTCTTTTAAAGTATTATGCATACTTTTTATTTCTTCGCTGTTTTTGTTATCTATCATTTTAACAATATTTAATACTTGATAATCTCTACTAATATTAAGCATTGAATTTTTTCCTACCAGACTTGAATTACCTTTTGCAATAACATCATCAACAGAAAATGTTTCATCATTTATTGCTTCTAATAAAGACCTATTCTTTTTAGTTGGTTTTGCTTTAACTACAAATTCTTGTTTATGTACAATTCCAGCTTTTTTCTTTTTATCTCCATCACCAGTATACCCACCAGTTTCAAATCCTTTAGCAGCAGGCATTGTTTGACCTTCTATAGCCGCTATTTCAGCAATAGCCAAAGCACTTTCAGCAGCTATGATAAAAGGTATTGCACCAGGCCCAAGTAACTCTATTAATGAACTATGTGAACTTGTCATATTTACAATAGCAGCAGCAGCGTCAACACCAACCTGAGCTACTTTAACTTGTTTCTCCCACTCAAACCATGCTTTCAACCGGTTTAACTTTTCCGCATCAGCAGCATCATTTAAATCTTTCTCTTTCTTTTTATACGCTTTGTCAATGTTTTCTTTTTGTTTAGTTGTTCTTGCATATGATAAAGCAGTTTGATGTTCAGTATCTAATTTCTCTTGTTGCGCTTCTTTCCATGCATTAACCTCCTCTTCGACTTTTTGCTTTTGATTAGCATAAAACAAACTATAAATATTACTTATTTTACCAAGAGTATCTTGAACAATTTTTATTTGTTGTTCAGCTTCTCTTTCGTCTTGCTCAGAATTAAAAAGACCGGATTTATTTGATGCCGTTGTTGAACCGGCAAGATTTTTATTCCTTTGTGCAATCAAATTATTTATTAAATCAGCTTTATTTAATTTAACGGAACCTTGTTGTTCCGGAGTACCTGTTATTTCTTCGGGAAAAACTTGTTCAAGTGCCTTTATTAAAGAATCAATAACTTTAGATATTTGTTGTTTTGTTATTTCATCTATTTTTAATTCTGCTATTTTTCTTTCCTTGTCCGGTAATCCGGCAGCATAAGATTTCATAGATTCAGAAACATTCTGAATTCCACTAATTGTTCTCTGTCCTAAATCCGAAACTCCTTTTATTCCCAGATCAGTAGTGAACTCAGTTCCTTTCAATACATCAGTAGTTGAACTCTCTAACTTATCTTTTATTCCTTTTAACAAAATACCGAAAGTATTACCACTTGAACTTAATTGTAATCCTTGTTCCAATGAATCCTTAAAAAGAGAATCAAGATCATTCAAAGTAGAAGTATTCTTTTCCAAATATTCTAATAGAGCTGATGTAGTATTTTCTTGTTGTGTTAAACCAAGTCCTTTTGTCTGTCCCGCTTGAATGATCCTTAAATTTTTAAGATTACCTAAGTTCAACATATTTAAAGAATCTTTATTCCGTATATCAATGTTATACATATCGAACATTTTGATACGAAAATCCTCAAACTCTCTATTCCAACCGTCTAAAATGGCTTTACCATCTTTGGCAGTCAATTCTAAGTTATCGGAAAAAGATGCTATACTATCGGTAAATGTTTTAGTCAACATCTCGTTTATTGTTCCGGCAGCTCCTTGTTTTTTTGCTCTTGTTAAAGTATTTGCTTCTATTGCAGTAGGAGTAGGATTAGTTGGATATGTTTTTTTAATTGCCGCTTCTAAATTATCGGCAAATGTATTGTATATATCAGCAGTTGTTTTCTTTAACTCGGCTATTTTTTTACTCTTTTCTTCTGCCGGAATTTGTTGCTCATTAATAGCGTTTAATTCTTCTTGAAATTGTTCGCTTATAGCCGAATATTGATTAAGCCAATTATCTCTTAACCATGTTCTTCTATCTTTAGATGCTTTTTGTAAAGCAGTTTTATCAAAACCTTCCTGTTGGAAGTCTTCTCCTTGCAATCTACCGGCAGCACCAGAAGCATATCTTTTCATAATATCTCTTTCTTCTGGAGATAATTCAGATAATTTAGTATTCATCCCTCTTACTTGTATAACAGCATTAGGATTAGTATTATAGGCTGATATCTTTGTGGTTAGATCATTAAAATACTTCACTCCCTCCGCTAATTTTTTAGCTCCTTGACCTTGAAAAGATTTTAGTTTTTCATCAACATCTTCTTCAAAATATTTTGTTGTAGCAGTATTTATCTCTCCGGAAATAGTACTAAGTTTTTGATCTATTAATTCTTTCACATATAACCAAAGTTTATTTCTCCCGGACTCATCAAGACCAGGAAATCTTTTACCGGATTGTATCATAGACAATTCAAAATTACCAATAGAAGAAACTTCTTCTGACGTTTTGGCTCCGCCTATAGATTTAAATAATCTATTAAGTTGATCTGCTTGAGCACCATATCCAGGAGTTATTCCTGTAGCAGTAAATAACTGATACATGCGTTGTTTTAGCGGTGCAAATAATGTTCTTTCAAAAAATCCTCCTTGATATGCCTTGTCTATTTCACCCTTTGCTATATTAGTTTGCAATTCACCCGCAATACCTTTTCCTTCCTCTAATTTCTTAGCTAACTTTAATCTGTTTAGAGCTTTTTCTTGCTCCAATTCTTGATCTAATA
>JAQTOL010000123.1 GCA_028748945.1 Paludibacter sp. | reverse complement strand
TTTGATAAATTTTAAAAATGCCCTGGAAAATGTTGCATTACCCTTGTATTATAAAAATGTAAGCCGAAAGAAACGTAACATAATAGCTATGGAATATCTGGACCAAATGGGTCTGAAAGATTGGGCGTAGCATATGCCTAACGAAACGTCCGGTGGACAAAAACAACGTGTGGCTATTGCCAGGGCTATTATTTCTAAACCAAAGATTTTACTGGCCGATGAACCCACCGGTGCATTGGACAGTGTAACCACAGTGGAAATGATGAAAGTGCTTAGCGAATTAAATGCAAACGGACTTACAACTATTATCGTAACACACGAAAAATCGGTTGCTGACGAAACAAAATCTATCATTCATATAAAAGATGGATTGATTGAAAGCTTTGAGAGAAAATAAATCGGTCAATATATTTATGCATCATTCAAACAAATAACTAATAATCCTATTATGTTCACAATTAATACCATACAAGAAATTATTGCCAGCTTAAAACACAATAAGTTGCGTACAGTCTTGACGGGGCTTTCTGTGTCGTGGGGCATATTTATTCTCATTGTTCTGCTTGGTGCAGGCAATGGATTAAAAAATGGTGTTAGCTCCAACTTTAGCAGAAGAGCTACAAACACAGTACAAATGTGGTCGGGAACTTCATCTTTGCCATACAAGGGATTAAAAAGCGGACGTTCACTCGATTTTTCGGATAAACAAATTACCGCCGTTGATGAAAACTTAGTTGAATCTGCCAATCAAACAGGAATTATTGATAAACAATCGACGATCACCTACAACGATGAATTTGGAAATTTTAGTGTCAAAGGGGTGAATCCATATTATGAAGGAATATTTAATTTGGTTTTTGAACCGAATGAAGGACGTTTTATAAATGAACTGGATTTGACAAACAACAGTAAAGTGATTGTCATTGACAAAAAGATAGAAGATGTTTTATTTAAAGATGAATCGGCAATTGGAAAATACCTGAAAGTAGGCGATGTGATGTTTAAAGTAGTAGGAGTGAATTCAAAAAAAGAGCAATGGGGTGATGGAAATGCTTATATTCCTTTCACAACTGCTCAACTAATATACAATCCTGACAGAAAATTTAGAAGTATTGCAATGACGGTCAATAATTTAAAAACGAAAGAAGCAAACGATGAATTTAATGACGAACTGAAAGGCACCATGTCAAAAAGTTTACGTTTCGATCCGAATGATACTCAGGCTTTATGGTTACGGAACTCACAAAAAGATTACATTGAAACAATGAAAATATTTGCCGGAATTACACTTTTTGTTTCAATCATTGGCATTTTTACGCTTATTGCCGGAATAGTAGGTGTAAGTAATATTATGCTGGTCTCTGTAAAAGAACGGACCCGTGAAATAGGAATTCGTAAAGCTATCGGTGCCCCTCCTGCCGCCATTTTGCGTTCAATCATCATTGAATCGATTTTGATAACCACCACTTTCGGATATATAGGTATGGTACTTGGGGTTGGATTGACCGAATTGATAAATTTTATGATGGTACAATCTGCTGCTCAGAGTGCTTCCGATACAGGAATGTCGGTATTTAAGGATCCAACGGTACAGTTGTCATACGTGCTTATTTCCACCGGAATTCTGATTGTTGCCGGGGTAATTGCCGGTTATATGCCTGCCAGACGGGCGGTCAGGATTAAACCGATTGAAGCCATGAGGGAAGAATAATTTATTTACAATTTACACTTATTTGAAATTAGCTAAAAACACATAATATGTTTGATTTAGATCGTTGGCAGGAAATATGGATGACCATAACGCACAACAAATCACGAAGCTTTTTGACTGCATTTGGAGTATTCTGGGGAATGTTTATGTTGGTTGTAATGGTGGGTGCCGGTGTGGCACTTGAGCGTGGAATGAATTCTCAAATAGAGGGATTTGCGACTAATTCCTGTTTTGTTTGGACAGAGCAAACTGCTGAACCATACAAGGGATTTAAAAAAGGAAGAAGTTGGAATATGGAAAATGAAGATATTCCGGCGCTGATAAATAAAGTGCCTGAAATTCAATATCTTGCACCTGTTCTATTTGGAGGTGGGGGAACAAATAATGTTACACGTAATGATAAAGTTGGCTCTTTCAGCGTGAAGGGAAATTATCCGTCCTATAATAAAATTGATGAGAGTATAATGATCAAAGGCCGATACATAAATGATATTGATATTGTAGAAAAAAGAAAGGTTTGTGTCATTGGTGAGCGTGTATTGGAAGTATTGTTTCCAAATAATGAAGATCCGATTGGTAAGAATATTCAGGTGAATGGAATCTATTTTCAGGTAATAGGTGTGGGACAACATACTTCTGATATTAATATTGGCGGACGAAGTGAAGAAACGGTTGTTTTGCCTTTCAGCACCATGCAACAAGCCTATAATCAGGGAAATATTGTACATTTTTTAGCCGTTACGGCTCAACCCGGAATTAAGGTAAAAGTGGTGGAAGATAAAATACGTGAAGTTTTGAAAGACAGACACAGCATTTCTCCCGATGATAAGAAAGCAGTCGGTGGCATGAATATAGAAGATCAGTTTACCATGTTTCTTTATCTCGGCATTGGTATTGCCAGTTTAATCTGGATAGTTGGTCTTGGAACATTATTAGCCGGCGGTATAGGAGTCAGTAATATTATGTTGGTTACAGTTCGTGAACGAACCAAAGAAATTGGAATACGTCGGGCATTAGGAGCAACACCACGGAATATTATTACTCAAATTCTGAGTGAAAGTATCATCCTCACTTTGATTGCCGGTGTGGCAGGATTAATGCTGGGAGTGGGATTACTTTCGCTGGTTGGTATGGCTCTGAGTCAGGGCGATCAATTTTTTAAGGATCCTCAAATCAGTTTTGGAGTAGCAATAGCAGCCTTAATGATATTGCTCATTATAGGAACTTTAGCAGGGTTCATTCCTGCCAACAGGGCCATGAGTATTAAACCGATAGAAGCAATAAGAGAAGAATAGAATGATATATCAATCTGCTGATTTATAAATATTAAGAAATAAAATAATCAAATAACAAACAGATCAATTACCCCATAAAGGTTTATTGGTTATCTAAATGAAACAATATGAAGAAAATTTTTAAAATTGGCATGCTTGTAATATTAGCCGGTGCTGTAGTTTGGACATTTTGGTTTTTATGGCAAAAATCGCGTCCTAAGGTAAAAAAATATGAAATAGAAGCTGTCAAAAGTGGCAACATAGAAAAGCGTACAGTAGCAACCGGAAAAGTGGAACCACGCAACGAAATTTTGATAAAACCCCAAATGTCGGGTATTATTGCCGAGGTTTATAAAGAAGCTGGTGATGTGGTTAAAGCCGGTGATGTAATTGCCAAAATTAAAGTTATTCCGGATATGGTTAGCTTAAATAGTGCCGAATCGCGCGTCACCCGAGCTCAGATAGCTTTTGACCAATCCAAGAAGAATTATGAGCGTGACAATAAATTATATAACGACAAGGTTATTTCAAGAGAAGAATTTGAGAAAACTCAATTACAATATAATAGTGACAAAGAAGAACTGAGAACGGCAAAAGACAATCTTAGTCTGACACGTGATGGCGTTTCGAGCGATAAAACACAGTTGAGCAATACCCTGGTTCGTTCAACCATCAATGGAACCATTTTGGATGTACCGGTGAAAGTAGGAAACTCGGTTATTCAATCCAATAATTTCAACGATGGAACAACAATAGCCACCGTAGCCAATATGAGCGATATGCTTTTTGTGGGTAAACTGGACGAAACGGAAGTCGGGAAAATAAAAGTCGGAATGCCAATGGACATTACTATCGGGGCATTACAAGATCAAAAACTGACAGCTAAACTGGAATATGTTTCTCCAAAAGGAACGGAAGAAAATGGTGCTACTATGTTTCAAATGAAAGCTGCAGTAAAAGTACCTAAAGATGTTTTTATTCGTGCCGGATATAGTGCCAATGCTGAAATTATTCTTACTAAACTTGATCAGGTGATTACAATACCCGAAAGTTGTATAGAATTCGCAGGAGATACTGCCTTTGTGTATGTATTAAAAACTAAAGATCCTCAAACATTTAAAAAGAAACAGGTTAAAATCGGTTTATCTGATGGTATCAAAATTGAAGTTAAGAGTGGCTTGAGTTCTAAAGATAGTATTCGTGGATCTGAAATCCTGGAAAAGAAACCTGAACCTAAGAAGGAAGATAAGAAGTAATTTGAAGATATAAAGTTGATTCATTTAATATTGAATCAATATACTTTTCAATTTAAATAACCAATTAACGATTCATTAATGAGAACAAAAATATTTTTAATAACCGGGGCTTTGCTACTGACTTTACTGACAACTGCTCAAAACCCATGGACACTTCAACAATGTGTTGATACAGCATTGGCTAATAACAGGAATATAAAACAAAAAGTTTTATCTAAAAAAACGAGTGAAATTGCTTATCAACAAGCACGTTTAAATTTATTACCTGATCTCAATGCCTCTGCTAATCAATCCTGGACTTTCGGTCGGTCTCAAATACAAGATGGAACGTATCAGAATATAAATTCATCAAGTTCATCATTTAATATTTCAAGTGGTTTGACTTTATTTGATGGATTGAAAATGAAATACGATATCGATGCCCGAATGGCTGATTTGAAAGTTTCGGAAGCTGAACTTGAAAAAATCAAACAAGATATAATTCTGAATGTATCAACCATATATTTGCAGGTGTTATTGAATAAAGAATTATTGCAAGTGTCAGAAGATCAGCTAAAACTTACTCAGTTAAAAGTTGAACAACAAAAATTACTTGTGGAAGCCGGAAAAATGGCTGAAGGTGAAATGTATGAACTAATAGCTCAACAATCTAAAGAAGAATCGAATAGGATTCAGGCAGACAACAATCTTAAACTTTCACTGCTTGACCTTGCTCAAATCCTTGATTTGAATGATTTTGAAAAACTTGATATTGTAGTTCCAGCTGACTTGATGAATCAGGAACTTCAGTTGCTCGATCCACAGACTGTATATAAAGATGCCTTATTGCATCGGGCAGAGATTAAGAGTTCTGAATATCAGTTGAGTAGTAGCGAGAAGAACGTAATGATTGCAAAATCGGCCTATTTTCCGACTTTAGACTTTGGTGTAAATGTTGGTAGCGGTTATTATAATTCTGTAAGTACACCCCTTAGCACAAATTTAGGCTTCAGCATAAGAATTCCAATTTTTAATAAATTTGAAACTAAGAATCGTGTAAAAACAGCTCAAATTAATGTAGAAAGTAATAAATTGAATGTTGAAAATACAAAGCTCGAACTTAGAAAAACGGTTGAACAAGCTTATTATAATGCAATTGCAGCAAAAGCAAAATGGGAAGCTGCAAATAAATCAGAAATAGCAAACAAAGAAGCATATCGTTTTGCTAATCAAAAATATGAAGGTGGGCGTGCAACAGTTTACGAACTGAATCAGGCTAAGAATAATCTGACACAAGCTGAATCGCAAGTTATACAGGCTAAATACGAATATGTTTTTAGAATAAAAATCTTAGAATTGTTGAAATAAGCTACAACATGTATATTAAAACAGACTTGCACTTGCATATCTTTCGTTAACTAATTAATTACTGAACACTAAAAATAATAATTATGAATGCAGATAATATTAAATCGCAAATGCGTAAAGGTTATTTGGAATATTGCATTCTACTTATTCTAAAAAAGAAACCTGCTTATACTTCGGATATAATTTCCGAATTAAAAGACGCAAAATTGATTGTAGTGGAAGGAACGTTGTATCCACTGCTTACAAGACTGAAAAACGGAGAATTGCTCGACTACAAATGGGAGGAATCTACTCAGGGACCACCCCGGAAATACTACGAAATGACTGTTCATGGACAAAACTTTCTCGACGAATTAGAAAGTTCCTGGGAAGAAATTAATAATGTGGTGAAGAAAATTAAAGCCTCTCCAAACAATTTATAATGAGGAGCTTAAATTAGAAAAATCTGAAAAAGTATTTATCAAATAACTCACTCTTATTTCTCTTTCGGGGGTAAGGGGCAAAAAATAAAAATATGAAAAAGACATTGACCGTAAATTTGAACAACATCGTTTTTCATATAGACGATGATGCTTATGAAATGCTTCAGACTTATCTCTCCGAAATTGCTGAACATTTTAAATCCGACGAAGAGAAAAAGGAAATAATGAACGATATAGAAGCTCGTATAGCCGAACTTTTTACCGAAAAGTTACAAAAAAACAAGAATGTTATTAATTTAATCGATGTTCAGGAAATCATTGAGATAATGGGCAAACCTAGCCAGTATGCCGATGAAGATGAAGAAGCCGAAGCACCGAAATCGGATAGAAAACAACATAAATCACGTCGTTTTTACCGGGATCCTGAAAATGCAATATTAGGTGGTATTGCCAGTGGTATTGCAGCGTACTTTGGTTGGGATGTAACTGTAATCCGTGTAATACTTGTTGCATTGGTACTCCTGAGTGTTGGGAATATTATTCCACTATACATTATTATGTGGTTTATAGCACCACAGGCTGTAACAGCTTCACAACGACTTGAAATGCAAGGTGAAGATGTGACTGTAAACAATATTAAAACGGAGCTGAACAATGCTAAAAACTATGTGGAAAGTGATAAGTTTAAGCAAACAGCCAGAACAGTGGGGGAGAAAATATTTGAAATACTCCGTTTGTTCTTTAAAGTTGTTTTCGGATTTGTTGGTGGTGTACTAGGATTGGTAGGTGTTATAATGGTTGGATTATTGATCATGTTACTTTTCTTTTTAATTTTCGAACCTGCATTATTTAATAGTTTTGCTCCGGGGTTATTTTCTAATTGGGAATTAATTTCCCCTGATAATGTCATACTTATTTTTATTTCCTTAATTCTGGTTATAGGTTGTCCTATCTTTATGCTAATTTATTGGGGTACACGAATGATTTCAGGTAATCATAACAGCTCCAGGACTGCATCGTTGGTAGTTCTGATACTTTGGTTGGCAGGATTGTTTATGTTTTATAGTGTAGGTGCCAAATCGATTTTGCATCTCAATCATACTAACAATCATCATCCCTTCTACATGAACTGGAGTGATAGTGATTCTCCAAGGGTTGATGAAGTCAGGGCTTGTGTACCTTTTCATTCCATTGATATATCCGGAAATATTGAATTAGTTCTAAATAAGGATTCCAGTCAAAAGGTAACGGTATCCACTCAATCGGACTATTTGCCAGGGATTATCACAAATGTCAGACATGGAGTACTTTATATTTATACAGAAGGAATGTCTTTTGACAGGAATATAAAAGTAAATATCAACACTGATTCTATCCGGAATTTAGTAGCCAAAGGTGCCTGTTCAATCAAAACAGATTCTCAATTCGTTGTTCCCGAATTGACACTTGAACTTTTAGGTGCAAGTCAGGCTGACCTTGATGTGATTGTAGCTGGTACTTTTGATATTGATGTTAAGGGAGCATCTACCGCAAAGCTTTCAGGAAGGAGCGATAAGGTTAAGATTAATGTTCTTGGTGCCAGCACAATTGAAGCTAATGATTTGATCTCCATGGATGCTGATGTTTATGCAGCCGGTGCAAGTCATGTCAGGGTTTATGCGAGCAAAAGTATCGATGCAAAGGCCTATGGTGCCAGTGAAGTTGATTGCAAAGGAAGTCCGAAAAGCGTAAAACAAGATGATAATTTTGGCTCGACAATCAACATTGAATAAGTATTTACATTCTTTTAAAAAAGGATTTTGAATAAATAAACCGCATTTACATATGTAATGCGGTTTTTTTAATGCGATGATTTATATTCTTTAAAAAAAAATAATCAACAATGAGTCCCGGTTTCAGTTAAATCCAATGAATAATTCTTGGAATGACAATGGAAATTATTTGTCAGTTTAAATTAAAAAGAAAATATTAATAGGATATTAGATAATATCGACAACTTGATTAAGTTAATTATTCGTTTGTCGTAATGAATTAATATCTTGTATTAGCCTGTGATTTTAGTAAAATTAACTTGTATGTGTCTTAAATTCTGAATTGTTCGAATCATAATTATGTTAATTTATGAACTCTCCTTTTTTTTACTATTTCAAATTTTTAAATATAAATGTTGCTTAAATTCCTGATTTATTTTTACATTTTCGGAGGGTGTTCAGCATTTGTCCATATTTTCGCTGAATATGTTTTGTAAGTTATTTATTATATGAGAGTT
>JAQTOL010000122.1 GCA_028748945.1 Paludibacter sp. | reverse complement strand
TCTACCATTCCTGTTTTTTTACTCATTTGCATATTACTCATATTATTCATTGACTGTGCACCTGCAAATGTGTACATTCCTGCCAATAATACGAGGACGAAAATTGCTTTCATTTTTTTCATGATTGTGTTCATTTATACGTTTTTAATTCAGCTTAAATAAAAATATTTATGTATCAGATAACAACGCAAAATTAGGAAAGTTCAAATTCAAAATGGAGAGCTAAAAAGCAATATTTTAGGATTTATTTAACTGGAAGCTGAATAAAATTTACAGCACAAATAAATAAACAGTCTGGTGAGCCTGAAGGACACAAGTTATATTTCACAATGAACTACAATTACTTACAGAATCTATTTGACAATTATATCATACAATACAAATTATTTTTCAGTCAAAGAAATGAAAAAAAATTATTTTATTTAATTCATCTCCTGTTAATTCAAGAACGATAATAATTAACAATACTTTCATACTGCCGTTGAATTCTTATACAATATAAACTTTTCATTCATTCCAGAAGGAGGTTGATACTTTCTCACAATTGCAATAATATTTTCTGTTGATATAGCGCAATATTTATATTACCTGTATGTCTTAAGTTATAAAATTTCAAATTTTCGGTTTTAATTTAAAATAAAATTCAGTTCTGTCCTTCGTTTTCTATATCAACAATTCCATTACTTTTTGCCAGACTTCCTCATTGACAGGAATTCCATTTTCTGAATTTCTTTCACGGTTTTGTAAAGTACGTTCTCCTGGATAATACGTTTTATCTCCGGGATGCATAGGTTTTACGTCATGCGTAAAATCTATAATTTCGTCAAGGAGTTTTTCCCGTACATTTCTATCATGAAATATCTCCGGATAAATACAAAGAAATACCTGTGAAACTCCTGTTTCTCGTTCTCTTAAACCAATTTTATAAGTAGAATCTCCTGCGGACAGCAGAGTTACCAACATATCCAATATCATTGAAAGAGCAGAACCTTTCCAATATCCAATGGGTAATCCGCGTTCGTTAGATAAGATTTTTTCAGGATCATCGGTTAATATGTCGTTGTCATCCCAACCACCTTGAAAAGGCAGTTTTTTGTCTTTCAGTTTATATTCATGGATCTTTCCAAATGAAAATTGAGAAATGGCCATATCCAACACGACATGTCCTTCTTCCCTGGGTATGGAAACAATAAACGGATTATTCCCGACCCTACTGTCTTTACCACCCCAGGCGGGCATGTTGGGTTGTGTATTTGTAAAAAAAATGGATATACAACCTGCTTCAGCAGCCTGCCAGCCATAAGTTCCACCTCTCATCCAGTGATTGGTGTTTCGCAACGCAACCATACCCATCCCATGAAGTTTTGCTAATTCTATTGCCCGGTTCGTACTTTTTGTCGCATTAATAATACCCGGACCAAAATGACCATCCCATCGTTCTATACTGCCGAAAGTTTCCACCTTTTCGGCTTCAGCGTCCACTTTTACCAAACCGGTTTCCACATAGTTGATAAACAGAGGAACACGGTTGATTCCATGCGAATTTACACCATCCAAAGTATTTTGAGTAAAAACTCTGGCCAATAATTCAGCTTTTTCTTCCGAAAACTGATATTTTACAAACAGTTTGTACAATACATCCTGCATCTGCCCGGATTGAATTATCATGTTTTTTTATTTTTAGTTAAACATAATGTGCAAATCGCTGAAGATATTTAAGAGCTGAATTTCTTATACTCCGGTTTTTTATGAAGTATTTTGCTCAGTTATATTTACAGAATTTACAACAGTGACTCTTTTAATTTTCAACTTCCATTTAAGCTCAAAAATACGAAACATTTTTAACGGTACTATTGATTTTCAATATTTATTTGAAAACAAATTTGAAATAGCACTTAAAATACCGGTTGCGCTATTAATAGACAGATACTTTCTTTTATCTGTCAGATCTGTGATAGAAATTAAATGAATCACAAAAAACAAAATGTTGTTTCAAGTTGTTTAAAGATTATAAAAATACGTTGAAATAGTTTTTACCATTCATATCTTAAAAATATTTGTAACTGAATGTATCAGTTTAGATTGTCATATTTCCAATTAATCTTTAAATATTTACATTATGAAAAAAAATTGGCTATTACTTACAGTGTTTTGCCTTTTAACGGGCGTCTTTTATTCGTGCAAACAGAAAGAACCGGTAAAGAAAGAGGTTGTTATTGCCATTATTCCAAAAGTCGATAATTTTATTTTCGACCAGGTCAAACAAAGTGCCATGGAAACGGCAAAGGAGTTGGGCATTGTGGTTACCTGGGAAGCACCAACTTCCGTTGACACAAAGAAACAAAAAGAATTAATCGAAAACCTCATTCATTACAAAGTGGATGGAATCTTAATCAGTTGTAACGATGCTATGGCATTGAAAGAATCAATTAACGAAGCAATGAGAGCCGGAATTAAGGTTGGTACTTTTGACTCAGACTCACCTACAAGTGACCGGATTTTCTATATCGGAACCGACAACAAAAAGGCCGGAAAGATTTGTGCCGAAACCATGTTGGGTTTATTTGAAAAGGCACAGAAGAAGCCGGATCAGATTATTATTTTAAGTGGCGGAGTAAGTGCCCAAAACATGACAGAAAGAATCTCCGGATTTCGTTCTGCATTCAACAATGGAAAAATTGCTCAAATACTCTATTCATTTGAAATGCCGGATTATGGAACGGAATTAGTAACAGACAATTTAAACCGCAACAAAAAAATAAACGGTGTTCAGATGATCTGGGGTGTTCCCGTGCTGAATGGTGTTGACAGCATTCCTGCTTTGTCAAAATTTATGAATCGCGGAGGCATTTCCGTATTTTTTGATGTTTCAAGGCCGTTGTTGAAATATATCAGTAAGCATCCGAATTGTGCTACTATGAAACAGGATTTTCATTCTATGGGTCATGATGGGGTAAAGAATCTGTATAATGCCATTGTTGGAAAACCTTATGAAATAGAGATACTTTATGATGTTAAGGTGATTGATCAAAATAATGCTGAAAAGGAACTGAATAAACTTTAAACAAAAAAAATCCAACTAAAAAGGTTCCGACATTGCCGGAACCTTTCATAACTTTTCAGTTTATCAGCTTAAAATATAAAATATACAGCTTCTAATGTTGTCAGATTTGCGAAGCATGGAATACTATAAAGACTGGCCTTCAAAAACTGAAGATTTAGAATATGCAACAACTTTACCACCAAAAGTAAGTTGTCCGGGAGTTAATCCTGTTAACGTTGCAGTACCGTAACCTGAAGAATCAATCATAAAATACAGATCATAAATACCAATACTCGTCATAACATTGATATACAGGTTGAATGATTCTTGTTTTTTATCTTCCGTTAATTTCCAATCGGTGATACTACCTTTTGCTGTTACTCCTCCCACACCATTTGCACCTAAACGATAATCGGAACCAATCTGAATAATAGCTGTAGTGGAATCCACTGCAACAAAATTAATGTCGGAATTTACGAAAATAAAATGTCCGTATTTATCCTGAAGATGATCAGCTTCTAATACAAAATCCCTGTTTTCAAGCATATTTTTAAATAATTGAAACTGATTCTTTTGCTTTAATTCATTTGCATTTGCTGTTTTTGAGGATTCATTGTCATTTCCCTGAGCAAATAAGCCATATGCTGAAATGACCAGTAATAAAGTGAAATTTAGTTTTTTCATAATCTTTTCCTTTCCTTTAAATTTCAACATACCAACTCAAGATGTATTCCATTATTCTGAGAATTAATGTTGATTTAGAATTCCAAAATAATTATAAATCAATTTAACTCCCTTCTGTCATTCTTAAACCTCATTAATTTATCGGGATTGGGGTCATTTGGAAAATGATTGTCCGGTTAAAGGAGCTGATTAAACATAAAAAACGCAAAGCATGAACGGTGTTCAATACTTTGCGTTTTTGATATATTTCCTTTATTTACTCAGGAGCAAATGTTTCTGGGTTTATTGTTTACAGCAACGAATCCGGGTTTAATGCATCTTTTTCAATATCCATAAAATATTTATATGTTCCCACTTTCAATTCGGCGCAGGCATCGTAATCGCAAACGATAATTCCCTTGGGGTGTAATTGCAGCGCGCTGATTGTCCACATGTGGTTAATAGATTCCTCCACGGCATGACGCAATGCACGGGCTTTATTATGTCCACTGACAACGATAAGTACTTCCTTTGCATCCATAACGGTGCCTACTCCCACGGTAATGGCTGTTTTGGGTACCTTATTTACATCGTTGTCAAAGAAACGGGAATTAGCAATAATGGTATCAGTTGTTAGATTTTTGGGGCGTGTACGCGATGTCAGCGATGATGCCGGTTCGTTAAAAGCAATATGTCCATCCGCTCCTATCCCACCTAAGAATAAATCCACTCCACCCAGTTCTTTCATCTTAGCTTCATAGGCTTCACATTCGGCATCCAGATCATCGGCCATTCCATTCAATATATTGACATTATCAGGATCAATATCAATATGATTAAAAAAGCAGGACCACATAAAGTTGTAATAACTTTGATCATGTTCACGGGGAAGCCCAACATATTCATCCATATTGAAAGTAATCACGTTTTTGAACGAAACTATACCTTCCTTGTACATTTCGATTAAATCCCTGTAGATTCCCAGCGGTGTAGAGCCGGTTGGTAAGCCCAACACAAAGGGTTTTTCAGCAGTTGGTGTTGCCTTGTTTATTTTAGCAGCAATATAATTCGCCGCCCATTTCGAAATATTCTCATAGTCGGGTTCAATGATAAGTCTCATGGCGTTTTTGTTTTTGTTTAGTCTTGCAAAGTTACAAATTTTCACTGATTAATCGGAACAAAATCATTTAAAATATTATATATCCTATGAGTAAAAAAAAGCATCTGAAAATCAAATTTCAGATGCATTCTAAAGTACATTGTATTTTTTTTTTAATGAGCCGATTCAAATTGTTCCAAAAAACGAACATCATTTTCGGAGAACATTCGTAAATCCTTTACCTGATATTTCAGGTTGGTGATACGCTCTACCCCCATTCCAAATGCATATCCTGAATAAACTTTGGAATCAATGCCACAATTTTCCAATACATTCGGATCGACCATACCACAACCAAGAATCTCCACCCAACCGGTATGTTTACAAAATGAACATCCTTTTCCACCACAGAGGTTACAGGAAATATCCATCTCGGCACTTGGCTCGGTAAAAGGGAAATAGGAAGGCCGCAAACGGATTTCAGTTTTAGCTCCGAACATTTCTTTCGCAAAATACATCAGAGCCTGTTTCAGGTCGGCAAACGATACATCTTTATCGATATAAAGCCCTTCCACCTGATGAAAGAAACAATGTGCACGGGCCGAAATAGCTTCATTACGGAATACACGCCCCGGAAACAACTTCCGTATTGGTGGTTTTTGATCTGCCATAATACGCGATTGCACCGAAGAAGTATGCGTACGAAGTAACACATCAGGATTTTGTTCGATAAAAAAAGTATCCTGCATATCGCGGGCGGGATGTTCGGGTGCAAAGTTCAATGCCCCAAAAACATGCCAGTCATCTTCTATTTCGGGTCCTTCGGCAATGGTGAATCCGATATGTGAGAAGATATCAATAATTTCACGCTTAACGAGTGACAACGGATGACGGGTTCCCAGTTTAACCGGATCGGCACTGCGCGTAAGATCTGTTTTCTGATCTGAATCCGCCGAACCGCTGAATGCTTCTTTCAACTCAGTGATTTTATCTTGCGCAGCATTTTTCAATTCGTTCAATAACTGACCTACTTCACGTTTTTCTTCGTTGGCCACATGACGAAAATCATTAAAAAGCGACGACACTTCCCCTTTTTTACTCAGATATTTAATTCGAAGTGTTTCCAGCTCTTCCTGATTTGCAGCCACCAATTGGTTCACTTCTTGCAACAGTTGATTAATTCTATCTTTCATTTTAAATTTTAACTTTATTCCCTGGGCTGCAATTATGTTGGTATGCAGTCATTTATATATTCATTTGCAGGCTCTTGCCTTTTTCAATTTGCTTACAAAAGTAGTCATTTTTCCACAAAAATAAGTCTCGTTTAAAAAAAAATGAAAGCTTATTCCTTTTTGTCTGAATTTTGCCTTATATTTGTGTTGTACAAAATAAAATCAGTATGCAAATCGAAAATATTCTTCAATTCCTCAAGGAATTGACAATCAACAATAACAGAGAATGGTTTAACGAAAATAAAGTGAGGTATGACAGGTTACGTAAAGAATTCGAAGAAATAAGCAGGATTCTGATAGCAGAAATTTCCAAATTTGACGAAGAAATCAAGCACGTTGAAGTCAAAGATTGCGTATTTCGCATTTACAGGGACATTCGCTTCTCACACGACAAAACACCTTACAAGACACATTTCGGAGTATATATAGCCAGTGCAGGCGGTCGTAAAAGTCAGCGGGGTGGTTATTATCTGCATCTCGACCCGGCCGGCTGTTTTGTCGGATCAGGAGTCTGGTGTCCCGATGCCGTTGTACTGAAAGCATTACGACAGAGCGTTTATGATAATATCGATGAACTGAATGAGATTCGTACAAATCCAGATTTTGCCCGCTATTTTACTTCCTTTTTCGAAGAAGACAAACTTAAAACCGTCCCAAAAGGATTCCCGAAAGATTTTCCGGAAGCCGAATTACTCAAACTGAAACATTATCTGGTGGAATATAAACTGGACGAAACGCTTCTCAATGCGGCTGATTTTGTTCCGAAAGTAGCCGACATATTTAAACAGGCATATCCGTTTAATAAGTTTCTGAATTATACAGTGGACGAGGTGATTCTAAAGAAGTAAGAGGATAATAAATCGTAAATATTAAATGATAAAACAGTAAATATAAGCATTATGATTTTAGATACATTAGAAAATAGTGGATTGTACGAAAGAATCAACCCTCGCTTTAAAAAGGCTTTCGAATTTTTAAAAAGCAAGGATTTGCTGACTCTTCCACTTGGAAAAATTGAACTGGAGGGTTCTGATTTGTTTGTCAATGTGGTGGAAATTGCCGGTAAAACAGCCGAACAAGCCCGCATGGAAGCTCACAACCGATATATTGATATCCAGATTCCTTTAAATAAGAATGAAACCATGGGTTGGATTGCAGGAAATAAACTGACACAAACAACCGATCCGTACAATCCGGATAAAGATATTGCATTTTTTGCTGATAAAGCCTCGAATTTTATAACTGTTCAGCCTTTTGAATTCGTGGTTTTTTTCCCGAAAGATGGTCATCAACCGGGAATAGCTGAAGGAATGATACATAAAATTATTGTAAAGATTCTTGTATAAAGTTAGAGGCTGATATTCTTATACCAAAAGAATGATCTTAATAAGCTCCTTAATGTGTGTAATTAATCATTTTTTCCTGTTACTTAAAAAAAGAAAGCATGAAGAGTTTAGCGATAATAAAATCCGATCCCTGGTTAGCTCCCTATGAAGCTGCCATAAATGGACGTTACGAGTATTTTGAAAGTGTTGAAAAAAAATTGGTGGTTGAGGGTCAGACTTTGTCGGATTTCGCAACCGGTTACTTGTATTTTGGCTTACATCGCTTATCCGATGGATGGGTTTTCAGGGAATGGGCTCCAAACGCTACTGCTATTTTCTTAATCGGCGATTTCAATAACTGGCAACGCCGTACTGATTATCAACTGAAAAAGTTGCAAAACGGGATTTGGGAAATTCGTCTGCCCGATTATGCCATGGCGCATTCGCAGCTTTATAAATTATTGGTGGAATGGGAAGGTGGAAGTGGTGAACGTATCCCGGCATGGGCCCGCAGAGTGGTACAAGATGATGTTACCAAAATATTCAGTGCACAGGTATGGAATACTTTTCAACCCTACGTTTTTAAAAATACCAAATTTAAGCCTCAGACAGAACCCCTTCTGATTTATGAATGTCACATTGGAATGTCAAGTTCCGAAGAAAAAGTCTCCACCTACGAAGAATTTCGCAAAACGGTTCTGCCGAGAGTTGCCCGTGGCGGTTACAATTGCATTCAAATAATGGCTATTCAGGAACATCCCTATTAAGGATCTTTCGGTTATCATGTTTCCAGTTTTTTTGCTGCATCCTCCCGATTCGGAACACCCGAGGAACTAAAGCATTTAATTGACGATGCTCATGGTATGGGTATATCAGTCATCATGGATATAGTTCATTCTCATGCCGTCCGGAACGAAGTAGAAGGCCTGGGGCGTTTTGATGGATCGCCTTATCAATACTTTCATGGTGGTGAACGTCGAGAACATCCTGCCTGGGATTCACTCTGTTTTGATTATGCCAAACCATCGGTTTTACATTTTTTACTT
>JAQTOL010000121.1 GCA_028748945.1 Paludibacter sp. | reverse complement strand
GGACAAATGTTTCAGGTGACAACTATGAATCTTTATGACTTAAAAAAAGACGAAGAAGGTGCAATTGAATATGGCGGTGATTTTTTTGGGAAACAAGCAAGTCTTACTGTTTCCGGTCAGCTTGAAGGTGAATTGGCGGCTATGTCGATGGGGGCAATTTATACTTTCGGTCCGACTTTTCGTGCAGAAAACTCCAATACTCCCCGACATTTGTCGGAATTCTGGATGATAGAACCTGAAGTAGCTTTCAATGAAATTGAAGATAATATGCAGCTGGCGCAGGACTTTATTCAATACTGTATCCGTTGGGCATTGGAAAAATGTAAGGATGATCTTGAGTTCCTGAATACTATGTACGACAAGGAATTGATTGAACGCCTGAACTCTGTAGTGAACGACGATTTCATTCATTTATCTTATACCAAAGGTGTGGAAATACTGGAAGCTGCCATTGCCAAAGGACATAAATTTGAATTTCCGGTAGGTTGGGGGACCGATCTGCAATCGGAACATGAACGTTATCTGGTAGAAAAACATTTCAAAAAACCGGTTATTCTCACCGACTATCCGAAAGAAATAAAATCGTTTTATATGAAACAAAACGATGATGGTAAAACCGTGCGTGCCATGGATGTTTTATTCCCCAAAATAGGTGAGATTATTGGCGGATCGCAACGGGAAGAAGATTATGATAAACTAAAGATGCGTGCGGATGAGATGGGAGTTCCTACCAAAGATATTTGGTGGTATCTTGATACAAGACGTTTTGGAACAGCACCGCATTCAGGTTTTGGACTTGGTTTTGAAAGATTGTTACTTTTTGTAACCGGTATGACCAATATACGCGATGTGATTCCATTTCCACGCACACCAAATAATGCCGATTTTTAATTTTTAAATTGCTTTTTAAAAATGAGATTTTACTCTGAAAATACAAATTACACTATCTTTGTACAAATATTATCAAATAGTGCGTTATTTAGTTAATAGAATTGTTTTCGGAGATATCTTTATCTATTTTTGCCATCTCAAGATTACAAATTTATAATTTCTACAAAAAAACATGGAAAACAATAATGCAACCGAATTGGATAATGTAGTAGTACGTTTTACCGGTGACTCAGGTGACGGGATGCAGTTGACAGGTACTCTTTTCTCCAATCTTTCGGCGATATTAGGAAATGAGATTTCAACTTTCCCCGATTATCCTTCAGAAATACGTGCCCCATTGGGTACGCTGGGTGGTGTTTCAGGTTTTCAGGTACATTTAGGTGCAAGTAAAATTTATACTCCGGGTGACAATGCGGATGTTTTGGTTGCCATGAATCCTGCTGCTTTAAAAGTAAATGCCCAAAGTGTAAAAAAAGGCGGAATTATCATTTTCGACACGGATTCTTTTGAAAAAACGGATTTAAACAAGGCAGAATTCAAAACGGACAATCCATTTGAGGAATTATCTATTTCAGAAACTACCCAGTTAATTCCAGTACCACTTTCTTCGCTCACTCAAAGTAGTCTCGAAGAGTTTGGATTTGATAATAAAACCGTTTTGCGAAGCAAAAATATGTTTGCACTTGGACTGATTTGTTGGTTGTTTAACCGTCCGATTGATCAGGCCATACATTTTCTTGGAAATAAATTCGGGAAAAAACCGGATATTCTTCATGCCAATGTCAAAGTGCTAACCGATGGTTTTAATTACGGACATAATTTACATTTGACGGTTTCAACATTTCTGGTTGAAAAATCGCACGAAACTCCCAAAGGAAGTTATACAAGCATCAGCGGAAATAAAGCTACTGCCTGGGGTTTAATTGCTGCTTCAAAAAAAGCGGGATTGGAATTATTCCTTGGTAGTTATCCAATTACACCAGCCACCGACATTATGCACGAATTGGCTTTGAGGAAAGATTTAGGCGTAAAAGTGATGCAAGCCGAAGATGAAATTGCCGGAATTACCTCTGCAATCGGTGCATCTTTCGCAGGTAGTTTAGCAGCAACCAGTACTTCAGGTCCCGGTTTGGCATTAAAATCGGAAGGCATTGGTTTAGCCGTTATGGCCGAATTACCGCTTGTGGTTGTTGATGTAATGAGAGGCGGTCCATCTACCGGTCTCCCTACTAAAACAGAACAAACCGATCTTTTACAGGCTCTTTATGGACGGAATGGTGAAAGCCCGGTTGTTATTATGGCTGCCAGTACACCTGCAGATTGTTTTCACTTTGCTTTTATGGCCAGTAAAATAGCGCTTGAACACATGTCTCCTGTAATTTTATTGACTGATGCATTTATCGGAAACGGCACTTCGTTATGGAAACTTCCAAAACTGGCTGAATTACCGGATATTCATCCTAATTATTCGCTACCGGGAATGGAAGGTTCGCATGTATCTTCCCGCAATGAAGAGACAAAAGTGCGTTATTGGAGTATTCCCGGAACGGAAGGATTTGGACACAGAAACGGTGGGCTTGAAAAAGATTATTATACGGGTGCTATTTCTTCTGATGCCATAAATCATGAAAAAATGGTAAATACACGTGAACAAAAAATAGAAAATATCAGTCAGTTTCTTCCCGAACTAAAAGTGGAAGGGAATGTTGATGCCGATTTATTGGTTATTGGTTGGGGTGGAACACATGGACATTTGATGAGCACTGTGAACTCAGTGAATAAAAAAGGATCGAAAATTGCACTGGCACATTTCAATTATATTAATCCACTTCCTAAAAATACCATCGAAGTAATACAGGGTTATAAGAAAGTAGTGGTTTGTGAATTGAATAGCGGACAATTTGCTACTTATTTACGTTCGAAAGTTCCAAACGTGGAATTCTTACAATATAATAAAGTTCAGGGTCAACCTTTTACTGTAGCTGAATTGGAAGAATGTTTCAGTAAATTATTATAACTCTCATACCTTTAAAGAGCTTAAATTTGTGCTTTTCGAAATTTCAATAATTATTTCAAATCATGGAAACAAAAGAATTAACAATACCATATACGGCAAAAGATTTTAAAAGCGATCAATACGTTCGTTGGTGTCCGGGATGCGGGGATTATGCCGTCCTCAATACTTTACAAAAAGTAATGGCTGAATTGGGTGTAGCACCACACAATACGGCTGTAATTTCGGGTATCGGTTGTTCATCGCGCTTACCTTACTATATCAGCGGTTACGGTTTTCATACCATTCACGGACGTGGTGCTGCTGTGGCAACGGGAGTGAAGGTGGCTAATCCAAAACTCTCGGTCTGGCAAATTACAGGTGATGGTGACTGTCTGGCTATTGGTGGAAATCATTTTATTCACAGCGTTCGGCGCAATGTGGATATAAACGTATTATTGTTCAATAATCAGATCTATGGATTAACAAAGGGACAGTACTCACCAACTACTAAAAAGGGATATGTAACCAAATCATCCCCGTTTGGAACGGTTGAACGTCCTTTTCGCCCGGCTGAACTGACTTTTGGAGCTCGTGGAACATTTTTTGCACGCTTGTTGGATGTGGATTTGAAAAATTCACAAATATCCATGCTGGCTGCTGCACAGCACAAAGGCACATCAATAGTTGAATGTCTGGTAAACTGTGTGATTTTCAACGACGGTGCTCATGGATATCTGGCCGAAAAAGAGACCCGTGCCGATCGCACAATCTTTCTTGAACACGGCAAACCTCTGATCTTCGGTAAAGACCGAAACAAAGGTATAATAGCTAAATGTTTTAATTTACAGGTAGTAACCATTGGCGAAAACGGAATTACCGAAAAAGATCTTTTAGTACACGATGCTACTTGTGAAGACACCACATTACAAATGAAACTTGCGTTGATGGAAGGACCTGAGATGCCAATTGCACTTGGTGTTATCCGCGATGTTCCGACCGAAACCTATGATGAGGCAGTGGAAAATCAAATTACCGAAATTCAGGCTAAATCGAAAATTAAAACATTTGATGACCTGATTGCAAGTTGTGAACAGTGGGAAATGTGATTTTTGCAATTCTAATAAATATTAAAGAAAACCGAGAAAAGTAAAACTTTTCTCGGTTTTTTTTGTTCAGCATTTGAGTGGTAATTTTTTACTTTTTTAAAATATCTAAATATGTAATTCTTTACGCACAGAATTGGCGGATACCGAAAAGCCTTCAGAGTAGGTTAAGTAGTAAATTTTTAGAATGAAAAAAAATACTTTCGCATTTTTTGTATTGTTGTTAAGTGGTGTTATTGTTCCTCAATTAACTCTATCTCAAGTCCCCGATTGGACAAAATTAATTCAAATGAGTACTTATGGAAATCAAAGTGTTAACTGCATAACGAGTGACAGTACTTACAGGTATATGGCTGTCGGGATATCCGGTCCTGTAACATTTGATGCTACCAATTTTAGCAGCGTTGGATTACGTGATTTATTACTGGTTAAGATAAACTCCAGCGGAGTTTGCAGTTGGAAAAAACAATTAAATGCACAGGCAAATGGGACGATTTATGCTACTGCTATTAAAGCAGATTCAGTTGGAAATGTTATTGTCGCAGGAACTATATCGGGATCTGTTACTATCGGATTAACAACTATTACATCTGATTCAACAAAAAATTCTTTTTTAGCTAAATTTGATTCAAATGGAAATGAATTATGGGCTACAGCATTTTTAAATTTCAGTACCGGAGTTTCTGAAATAGCTATAGATAAAAACAACAACATTTTTCTCAACAGTAAATCTTCGAAATTAATCAAGTTCAATAATTCAGGCTCAATTTTATGGACCCAGAGTTTCCCGGATGGAACTATACAATCAATTGCAATCTCCGCATCGAATTTATTTTTAGCAGGTGTTATTAAAGCTGGAACAACAAATTTCGGTTCCATTGCATTAACTTCGTTGGGTGGTACATACAATGGTGTGATAGTGAAAGCTGATTTAGACGGAAATTATCAAAATTCTTTATTAGTTAAAGGTTCTGTCAGCTTACAAGGTTCTACTATAAGTGATATAAAAGTTGATAAAACAGGGAATCTATACATTACCGGAGGTTTTACAAAAGATCTTGAACTCGGAACAAATATCATTACAAACTCTTCAGTAGCAAATTATACTTATGTTGCGAAATGTAATAGTAACTTTCAATTTTCATGGGTAAATTCTTCAACATCATTTGTAAATACGGCAGCAGGTATGTTTGCTTTCAGAGTTTTTGTGGATAATTCAAATAATGTATATCAATATGGAACGAATAGCAATTCTATAACTTACGGTTCAGTTACTTCAAATCAGAATTCGGGTCAATTTCTTTTTAAATTTGATGCTAACGGTAATGCTACAAATTCATTTGAACTTCAAAATACTTCTTTGGACATTACAAAAGTTACTACAACTGGAAAAGTTCTTAAAGCCGGGAGTTATACTTCTATAGGAGATCCCAATTATATGAATTTTTTCATCACACAATCAAACAATAACTTAACTCAGGAATGGCAACAAATATCAACGAATAGTAAATCTGGTAATGCTACAATTCTTAGTGTTAAATATGATAATTTAGGTAACAGCTATTTAAAATCGAGAATAACAGGTTATTGTGATTATTTTGGTAGTATTATCAATACGAGTTATTATTTGACTATTATATCAAAACATGATGTTTCAGGAAATCTTCTATGGATGAAAACAATAAGGGATATAAATCCTGATAGATTTGGTACAACTTTTACTCTGGATAAAGATAAAAATGTATACAGCATTGGTTTGTTTCCTACTGGTATGAACATAGATTCTATAAATTTGACTACGACTAACACCGGTCTGGAAGCTTATCTGGTTAAATATAACACAACAGGAAATCTTTTATGGGCGGTACCTTTTAATTTAGGTCATGACGTAAAAACAAACATTAATTTGGCAACCGATCAATCGGGGAATGTGATAGTTACAGGAGTTAAAGATCCGGAAAACTTTCTTATAAAATTTGATCCGCTTGGTAATAAACTATGGACCAAGTATTTCCCAATGCAATCTTATTATATATCATTGGTAGCTACCGATATAGATAACAATATATATTTGTCAAGTGAAATCCATTTGGATAATGCAACCGGAACGACAACGATTGGAAGTGTCACATTAAATCAAACAGTAACCGATGGTTCAATTGCACTGATAAAATTTACAGCAAACGGAGATGCCGTGTGGGCGAAAACCTATGGTGGTGTTGCCAATGCAAATTATACAGATGGTTGGCCATGTGCAATAAAAGTTGATGCAACAGGAAATACTTATATTTGGGGTTGGAGTAGAAATAATGCAAATTTTGGAACTACTGTGTTGTCCAATCCAATCGCTCCCAGTCAATATTACTCATATTTTCTTACTAAAATCAACAATACGGGGAATGTAGTTTGGGCTAAAGGACTATATGAAACTTCAAACGGATTTAATTATGGCGATTTGTTAGATCTTGATAACAATGGAAATGTCTATGTAGGTGGTGATATTAGAAGTAAAGTGAGTATAGATGGAACTGAATTTACTCCAATAAGTCTTTCTGATTTTTTTATTGCCAAGTTCTCCTCAACCGGAACTTACAAATGGTTTAAATCGGTACCGGCTTATATTAATACATTTGGAGCACTTAGCGTATTTAAAGAAGATGTGTTAAGTGTTGTTGGTGCTCCTTTCATGAATTCTACACTTGATAATTTGACTGTAAATCAAGCAGGCGGTTCCAGTTATGTAATGCTTACTTTGGGAGATGTATCAACCAGTAATAAAGAATTACAAAATTCTGATTTAATCATTTATCCAAATCCTGTGATTGATAAACTGTTTTTCAAAGGTATAACTTCAAATGCTACTGTTACAATTACAGATTTAAGCGGTAAGACTCTTATACATGTGCGTATTATAAATAATCAGATCAATATAAATAAATTAATAAGTGGTATTTATATTGTACAGGTTTCAGACAACAATGGAATTAGTACTGGGAAAATTACAAAATTCTGATTTATCATAATCTACGACAATTAAAAATAGCCAACACATGAATCTGCATGTGTTGGTTTTTCTCAGAGAATAATTGACTACTTTTGCAAAATCAAATTTTCATTAAATGTCTTCTTATGAAAATATTCTTAATCATTCTTACATTCGTTTTTTCTAGTAGTTTGGCAGCTCAAACAACTGACGACAGAGCTTATCTGGTAAAAGTAGGTGACATGGCTCCAAACTTCAGTATGAAACTGACTAACGGCAAAATTTTGAAACTTTCTGAACTGAAAGGGAAAGTGGTTATGCTTCAGTTTACGGCCAGTTGGTGTAGCGTTTGCCGCAGGGAAATGCCTTTTATTGAAAGGGATATCTGGCAAAAACATAAATCAAATCCAAACTTCGTGTTGATGGCTGTCGACCGGGATGAACCGCTTCAAACCGTTCGGAACTTTGCTAAATCCATCCCCATTAGTTACCCGATAGGATTAGACCCCAAAGCCGATATTTTTGCTTTGTATGCCTTGCGTGAAGCCGGAATTACCCGCAACGTGATTATTGATAAAACGGGCAAAATCGTTTTTCTAACCCGGTTGTATGATGAAGCGGAGTTTAAGAAAATGACGGAAATGATTGATGGGTTGTTGAAATGAACCGACATACATATAAAAGCCCGCTAAAACTATGGGATGACAGAATAGGAATTCTGTCATCCTTGTAAAATTCAGTTTTTAGTGAATACTTGAAAGTTTTATTGTTGGTTTTTAATTGTGACAACACCTTTACGAAAGTTTTCAACCCGCTCCAATTTTCTGTAATCCCAAAAATTTTTTTCAACCCCTCAGAAATTTTCCCTAGCCCCAAAATATTTTTTTCGACCTGCAGAAATTTTCTGTAGCTCCAAAATATTTTTTTCGACCTGCAGGAACTTTCTGTAGCCCCAAAATATTTTTTTCGACCTGCAGAAATTTTCTATAGCTCCAAAATATTTTTTTCAACCTGCAGAAATTTTCTATAGCTCCAAAATATTTTTTTCGACCCTCAGAAAATTTCTGCAGGTTCAATGTTAATATTTTTAAGGTTTTTACTTTCAATGTGATTCCTGATGGTTTCTTCGCGGGTTTTATATAATAAACTGTTGAAGATTTGGAGTTTCAATGAGCAATGATGATGCAAATATAGGTATAAACAATTGAAACATTAACATAAATTTCAAAGTTGTTTTTAAATTTGTTTCAATAAAGTAATAAAATGTAGTGTTTGTTCGGTTTTGCAAAGAAAGTAGCAGTTTTATCAGATAAGGTTTTAAAATTAAAAAGAGTCCGGTCCTATCGACCGAACTCTCTCTTTACTTCTTAGCTCTTTTTTGTCTTTTGTCTTGGTTCTTGTATCTTGGCTCTTGGTTCTAGAAAGACTGCATATCGCACAGCCTCTTAT